>DASUME010000856.1:0-24748 GCA_036277895.1 Polyangiales bacterium | reverse complement strand
TGAAGGGCCTTGCTGCAGCCTACATTCCGGACCCGCGCAGGGCCAGTTCATGCGCCGCGGGCAGAGCGAAAATGGTCGACGAAAAGAAGCGCGCCCGGCACGAAGAGCTCGCCCGCGAGCTGGAGAAGCACCTGCACGCCTACCACGTGCTGGATACCCCCACGATCAGCGACGCCGACTACGACGTGCTGTTCCGGCAGTTGCTGGCGCTGGAGGCGGAGTCTCCGGAGCTGATCACGCCGCACTCGCCGAGCCAGCGTGTGGGCGCCCAAGTGCGCGAGGGCTTCACCAAGTACAAGCGCCCGGTGCGCATGTACTCGCTGGACAACGCGTACAGCGAGGCCGAGCTACGCGAGTTCGACGAGCGTGTGGTCAACGGACTCGGCCACGACGAGCCCTCGGTCTACGTGGCCGAGCCGAAGCTGGACGGCGCCAGCATCGAGGTGGTGTTCGAGGGCGGCGAGCTGGTGCTCGCGAGCACCCGCGGGGACGGCGAGACCGGCGAGGACGTGACCGCGAACGTGCGCACGATCCGCTCGCTGCCGCTGCGCATCGCCTACCCGGACAAGCTCACGCTGCGCGGCGAGGTGGTGATCTTGCGCGAAGATCTCGCGCAGGTGAACGAGCTGCGCGCGGCGCGCGGTGAGGAGCTGTGGGCCAACCCGCGCAACGCCGCCTCGGGCTCGCTGCGCCTGATCGACCCGCGATTGACCGCCGAGCGCCCGCTGCGCGTGTTCTTCTACGACTGCGTGGAGTCGATCGCTCCCACGCACGCGGAGACGCTCGCCACCTTCCACGGCCTCGGCTTGCCGGTGCACGGACGAGAGCGCATCTGCCGCGGCGTCGACGAGGTGCTCGCGTTCATCCACGAGTTCGAGCGCACGCGCTTCGACCTCCGCTACGACACCGACGGCGTGGTCCTGAAGCTCAACGATCCGCACGACCGTCAGCAGCTCGGCTGGACGTCGCGCTTTCCGCGCTGGGCGATCGCGTACAAATTCGCGGCCGAGCGCAAGGAGACGCAGGTGCTCTCGATCGGCGTCGACCTCGGGCGCACCGGCACGCTGACGCCGGTCGCGGAGCTCACGCCGACCAAGCTCAGCGGCACCACGGTGTCGCGCGCGTCGCTGCACAACCTCGACTACGTCGCGGGCAAAGACGTACGCGTGGGCGACACGGTGTCCGTGGAGAAAGCCGGCGAGATCATCCCGCAGGTGATCGCGGTGAACGTGGCGCTGCGTCCGGAAGGCACCGTGCCCTGGACGCCGCCTTCACACTGCCCCGTGTGTGCGACGGCGCTCAAGCGCGTCGAGGGGGAAGCCGCGCTGCGCTGTCCCAATGCGCTCTGTCCAGGCCGGCTCAAGGCGGGCGTCTTCTACTTCACGCGCCGCACCGGCATGGACGTCGACGGCCTCGGGCGCTCGCTGATCGAGCAGCTGGTGGACGCCGGCTTGATCGCGAACCTGGCCGACGTGTTCGCCCTGCCCGAGCACCGGGATGCGATCCTCGAGCTGGAGCGCGTGGGCGAGAAGAGCGTCGACAACCTGATGGCGTCGGTCGAGCGCGCCCGCACGGGTCGCAGCTTCGACCGGCTGCTGACCGCGCTGGGCATCCCGCTGGTGGGCAGCGTCGCCTCCAAGTTGATCGCGGAGCGCTATGGAAACCTGGGAACCATGCTGGAGCGCGAGCCGCCGTCGGTGGAAGAGGACCTCGCGACCATCCCGGGCATCGGCCCCAAGATCGCGAGCAGCGTGTCGGCGTACATGGCCGATCCGGACCAGCGCGCCACGCTGGAGCGCCTGCTCGCCCTCGGCGTGCAGGCCGAGACGGTGCGGGTCGAGAAGGTGGTCGGACCACTGACCGGAAAATCGTTCTGCGTCACGGGAACGCTGTCCCAACCGCGGGAAGCCATTCACGCCGAGATCCTCGCCCGCGGGGGTGAGGTGCACACCGCGGTCAAGAAGGGGACCACGTACCTCGTGGCCGGCGACAAGGTGGGCCAGGCGAAGATCGCAGCAGCGACCAAGAAGGGCGCAGAGGTGATCGACGAGAATCGGCTACGCGCGCTGCTCTCGGCGGAGGCCGACGCGTAGGCGGGCGGCGCACATCGCGCTTGGTTCGAGAGCTGGCTCACCGCGTGCTCACGCGGGCTCGACGCGGAAAACACAGAGCAAGATTGAAGCCCTGCGTGTCACAAGCGACAATCGGAGCAATGCCGCGCAACCCGGCTCAGGCCAGCAACGACCAGCGCATGATCGGCCAGGTCGTCGCCGGACGCTACAGCTTGGTCCGCCTGCTGGGCGACGGCGGCATGGGTGCGGTCTACAAGGCCGAAGACAACGTCCTCAGGCGCTTCGTCGCGATCAAGCTGCTGCACCCGGCTGCGGCCGCAAACCCCGCCGCGGTCGAGCGCTTCCTGCGCGAGGCGCAGTCCGCCGCCTCGATCGGTCACCCCAACATCATCGATATCCTCGACTTCGGAGAGTCCGAGGGGAAGCCTTACCTGGTGATGGAGTACCTGCGCGGGCGCTCGCTCGCGGAGGTGCTGCACTCCGAGGGGCCGCAGTCGATCCAGCACGCCTGCGTGGTCGCCACGCACGCGCTCGCGGGCCTGCAGGCGGCGCACGACCGCGGCATCCTGCACCGCGATCTGAAGCCGGCGAACATGATGGTGGTGATGCGCTTCGGCGATCGCTCGTTCGTGAAGCTGCTCGACTTCGGCTTCGCGGCGCTGGTGGGCGGCGCGCAGCCCGGCGACCGCAACCTGACGCCTGCGCGCACGCTCGTGGGCACGCCGGCTTACGCGCCGCCCGAGCGCCTGCGCGGCGACGATCGCCGCGATCCGCGCACCGACCTCTACTCGCTCGGCGTGGTGCTGTACGAGATGCTGGCCGGCGTGCGGCCGTTCGAGGCGGGCACGTTCTCGGAGCTCGCGCGCCGCGTGCAGAACGATCCGCCGCCCGCGCTGCGCATGTTCCGGCCAGATGTGCCGGAGGCGCTCGAGCGGGTGCTGGCGCGGGCGCTCTCGAAGAAGCCGGACGACCGCTACCCCAACGCCGAGGCCTTCGCCAACGCACTGGTTCCGTTCGGCGGGCGCGCGGTCGAGAACGACGACGGCTCCAGCGACAGCCTCGCGATGGATCTGCTCAAGATCAAGGCGCGCGACAAGCGGCGTGATCCGACCGGACAGGTGGCGCTGGATACGGACTCGTCCGAGCTCGAGCTGAACAAGCTGGAGCTCGACCGCAGCAAGACCAAGCGCGCGACGCACGACATCGACAAGACCTCACCGACCATCGTGGTGCCCGAGCCCGTGCGCGGGGGCGGGCTGCCGCCGCCCACGCCGCGCGCGCTGAGGCAGCCGTCGCCGCCGCCCTCGCCTGCGCTGCCGCGACCGGTCGACGCGCAGGGTATGCCGCCGTACGCGGCGCCGCTGATGCCGCCGCCACCCCGCCTGCGCGGCTCGTCGATCAAGAACCTGCCGGCGGTGCCGCCCAGCGAGCGCAGCTTCGAGGGCAGCTTCGTGTTGTCGCTGCTGCGCTTCGTGGCCAGCCGCTACGGCGAGCGCGCGCTGACCGCGGTGTTGTCGCGGCTGCGCCCGGAGGCGCGCAAGGTGTTCGACGCCGGCGTACAGCCGGGCTCGTGGTTGCCGTTCGATGCCGTGTGCCAGCTGGTGGAGACGATCGACGCCGCGCTCGGACGCGATGATCTTCACACCATCGCCGACTGCGGGCGCCAGGTGGCCGAGGGCGCCTTCGACTCGCTGAAGAAGCAGGGCCCGCCCGATCCGCCACCCGAGCTGTTGCTCGCCGAGATGCCGCGCTTCGTGGAGTCGTTCATCCGCGGCATCGTGGTGCGCCTCAAGAGCGTGGGCCGCGGCTACGGCCGGCTCGAGCTCGACGAACAGGGCGCCGCGCCCTCGCTGACGATGTGCGTGCTGGTGCTGGGCTTCCTCGATCGCACGCTGACCCGCTTCGGCGCCAGCGAGGTCGAGGTCAACCTGCTCGCCTGCCGCTACCTCGGCGACGAAGACAACATCTACGACATCAGCTGGCTGGTGATGTGATCGGACCGGTGCAGCCCGCGCTCCGCTTCACGTGCCCGCGACTCGTCCGCGCTGCCGCTCCCGTCCGCGCGCCTCGCTGCCCGTGGCACGGTCCCACGCACGCGAAGTGTTAGCGGCTGAAGGCGACGCGGCCTTCGAGCTCCCACCACTCGCGGTACTTGCGCTGGGTGAGCTCGCGGTCCTTGCGGGGTAGCGCCGGGTGGTAGCCGAAGTACTGCTGCGTGAGCAGCTTCAGCTCCTCGCCGGCGAGCGTGCGCACGGAGTCGTCCGCGTGCAGCAGCGCCTCGATCAGCCACTCCACGCGGTGCGCGCGGCCCCAACCTTCGGCCCAGGTCTCCCAGCGCCGCTGCATGCTGCCGAAGTCTTGTCCGGTCAGCACCACCAGCGCGTGATGCGCGGCGCGCACCACGTTCTCGTCGCGATCGGTGAGCCGGCCGATCAGCGCGGGTAGGCTGCGCGAGTCGCGCAGCTCCCCGAGCGCCTCCACCGCGAGCCGCTGCCGGCGCGGATCCTTGCCGGGGCGCTCGGTCAGATCCGAGATCGCGCGCAGCACCACGTCGTACTGCGGCAGCACCGTGTAGCGACGCAGCACCTCCAGCGCGAGCGCGCGCAGCGTCTCGTCGCGGTCGAGCACACGACGCGCGACCGGATCGATCAGGTCGGCGTGCACGATCTCGCCGGCCAGCATCAGCGCGTAGTACGTGCGGTCCGGATCTCCCGGGCCGAGCAGCGACGCCACGTACGAAGACGCGCGCTCGCCGAACGCCGCGATCGCGCGCGCCACCGGCGACACGTCGCGCCCGCGCGGCCGGCGCTTGTGCGGCTGGTGGCGATCGAACCAGAGCGGCCCGGGGAAGTGCTGCGTCAACACTGGCAGCACGCCCTCGCCCACCGTCAGCAGCTCGCCGACCTCCGGCGGATCGCTGCCCGCGGGCGCGCGCAGCAGCGCCTCGATCAGCGCGTCCACGCTCTCGCCCATGTCGATGATCACGGACGGCATCTCGACCGTCGGCTCGACCAGGCTCAGCCGCGCGCGCTCCTCGTGCTCGGGCTGGACCGCCCGCTCGTGCGTGACCGGCTGCTCCTGCGGGACCGCGCGTTCCTGCGCCACCGCGGCGGCGCGCTGGCGATAACCCGAGCTCGCCTGCACCGGCGCGGGCGCCTCGTACGCCGGCGGTGGAGGCGCCGGACGCGGCACCCCCGCGAGGCGCTGCGCGGGTGTGGGGACCTCACGCGCCTCGGGTGCGAGCGGCGGAGCCTCGCGCGCGGCCTCATCGGTCGCCGCGCGCTCGAACGCGTCGAGATCGACCGCGTGCAGATCGTCCTGCTCGGAGCTCGCCGGTACGACCAGCGGCAGCGGCTCCTCGGCCTCCTCGATGATCAACTCCGGCGGCTCGACTTCAGCCGGCGGCGGCAGCGAGCTGCGCTGCTTGTCGGCCTTCACCGCCAAGATCAACCGGCGCAGCGAAGCCGTGACCGCGGGCACGAGCGCGTGGATGATCGAAGCCTCGCCGAGACCGAGCCCGAGCCGCACGCGCTCGGCGTGCACCACCAGCACCACCCTGTCGTTCAACAGCACGGGCACGAACAGCCCACTGCGGCCGCGCTCGCGATGGAGCGCTCGCGCGGCGTCGTACTCCTCTGCCACCAGGCCGAACTCGCCGAGGATCGGCTTGCGCTCGCGGATCGCCGCCGCCAACACGCCATCGCGCGGCTCCGGGATCGCCACGTGCTCGACCATCTCGCGCGTCACACCGGCGCCATGCGCCATGCGCGCGCGCGCGCCGTCCTTGCCGATGCTGAACACGCACACGAAGTCGAACGCGTGCTGCACGTAGCGCAGCAGCACGTACAGCACGTCGTCGCGCTTGCTGGTGACCTGCAACAGCTCGCTCGCACGCGCGAGGTCGATCGGCCCGCGAATGATCGCGGCCAGCTGCGGCGACACGCCCGTGGGCAGGTCGTCTTCGTCATGGGGAGGCTCAGCGACGGCGACTGCCGCGGGCTCCGGCTCGGGCTCCCCCGTGAGCGAGTCCGCGACCTGCGCGTACGCGAGCTCCGGCGCGCTCGGCTTGCGAGGCGGGGTGAGCGGCGCCTCTTCGTCTTCGTCCTCGTCCTCGTTGCGACGCAGCGGGCGCATCGACTGCACGGGCGGCCGCACGTACGGCACCACACCCGGGTGCCGCTTGCGCAGCGAGTCCGAGAGCCGCCGCAGCCGCGGCTCCAGCTCGAAGCCGTAGTGATGCGAGAGGGCAGCCGCGAGGCGCGGCTGGTTCACGATGCGCACCGTGACCTCACAGCCGAGCTGCGCCTCCAGCTCGCCGAGCCTTGGCTCGTAGAGCGGCTCCCAGCCCGCGACCACCAGCGTGCGCCCCTCGAAGAAGATCGGCACCACGCCCAGCGTGCGCGCCAGCTCGGCGGGCACACGCCGCAGCACCTCGCGCGAGGCCTTCATCACTTCATCGCGCGTCGCGGGCAGGAGATCGAACAACGCGGCGCGATACGCGGAGAGCACGTCCTCGGCCACCACGCCCATCTCGAGCAGGATGACCTCGATGTCTCCGCCCTGAAACACCTGCGCGTGCAGCGCCTGCTCGATCTTCGAGACCGGGACGACGCGATCGCGGACGAGGAGGGAGGTGAGCGCGGACATGCCTGAGAGCCCCGAGCGTCTTAGTTGGGCGAGGGTATCACGCGCATCGCCCGAGCCGTTCCAGAGCCAATGCGACACCTACCACGGCTGCGGTTTCGGTCCGCAAAATTGAGCGCCCGATTGCACTCGGAATGAAATTAGCTTGCGTCAGCGCGGCGCGATCGGTGCTCGATAGCCCGCCTTCGGGACCGACCACCAGCCACACCTCGCGGCTCGGAAACGCCGCCGGGAGTGGCACTTCGCTGCGCTCCAGGAAGGCTGCACGGTACGCGTGCTGCGGCGCGCGCGCGAGCACCTCGGCCAGCGGCCGCGCCGTATGTAGGACGGGTACGTAGGCCTGCTCCGCTTGGCGTGCGGCTTCGATGGCCACCCGCTCGAGGCGCTCGATCTTCTGCTCCTCGCGTGTGGCCTTTGCCACGCAGTACTCGGAGACCGCCAGCGCGATCTCGGCCACGCCGAGCTCGCTGGTCATGCGCACGATGTCGTCGAGCTTGCCGCTCTTGGGCAGGCACTGCACCAGCACCACACGCTGCTCGCGCTCGACGAACTGCGGCACGCCGAGCGAGCGCGCGCGCAGCGTGCCCTTGGCGGCGTGGGTGATCACGCCCTCGACGAAATGTCCTCGGCCATCGAACAGCTGAACGTGGTCACCCGCTGCCAGGCGCAACACGCGCGCGTGCGCCGCCGCATCGGCACCGAGCTCGATCTCGACGTCGCTCGGCAGCGTGCGCGCGAACAGCCGCCTCAGCTCCGCTGGAGCAGGAGCGCGATCCACTCTCCCTCCTTGGGCGAAGCGAGCAGCGTGAAGTCGGGGTACGCCGCGCGCACCTCGTCTTCCTGGCCGATCAAGATGCCGCTTAGGAACAGCAGCCCCGCGGGCGCGACGCGCGCAGCGATCGGCGCGGCCAGCGGCACCAACACCGTGGCCTGGATGTTCGCGAGCACGAGCGGATACGTATCCGTCACGTCTTCGACCGGCGTGACGTCCGCGACGACGCGCCCCGAGACGTCGTTGAAGGCCGCGTTCTCCAGCGTGACCGCGACCGCGTCGGGGTCGACGTCGATGCACAGCGCGTCCTTCGCGCCCAGCGCGAGCGCACAGATGGCGAGGATGCCGGTGCCGCAGCCGACGTCGAGCACACGCTCGCCACCCCTCACGTGCTTGTCGAGCGCCTGCATCACGAGCCGCGTGCTCTCGTGCGTGCCGGTGCCGAACGCGCGTCCGGGATCGACCGTGACCACCACCTCGTGCGGCTTGGCCTGGTACGGCTCCCACGACGGCCGGATCACCAGCCGCGCCCCGAGCGGCGTGACCTTGAAGTACTTCTTGTACGCGTCGCGCCACTCGTCGCCGATCACGTGCTCCAGCGACGCGCCCGAGCGGCCGAGCTCGGCGATCGCGCTCTGCGCGGCGGCGTCGTCCGCGAAGCTGGCGACCAGCAGTACGCCACCCTCGGTGGGCTTGTTGAGCGTGGTCGCGTCGCGCTCTTCGACGCCGAGCGCGCCGAGCTCCCAGAGCAGATACGACACCTCCTCGACCTCTTCGGTGTCGACCGGAACGTGCACGTACGGATAGCGAGGTGTGTCCATCAGGGTCCCATTGTAGGCGGCCCGCGGGACTGTGCCCGCCCCTCCGGGCCCGTGCTATCAAGCCGCCGATGACGGAGTTGAGGGTCGGTCTACTGGGCTGTGGAGTGGTCGGACAGGGCGTGCTGAGGCTGGTCCGCGAGAGCGCGCGGCTGATCGAAGCGCGCCTGGGTCACTCGGTGAAGGTACAGCGCGTGTACCTGCGCGACGAGAGCCCCTCGCGCGCGAACGTGCCCACCGAGCTGGTCACCGGCGACCCGTCGAAGGTCTACGCGGGCGAGGACATCGACATCGTGGTCGAGCTGATCGGCGGCGTCGGCATCGCCGGCACGTACGTGGAGGCGGCGCTGAGCGCGAAGAAGCCGGTCGTCACCGCCAACAAGGCGCTGCTCGCCGCGCGCGCCCACGAGCTGATCGCGATCGCGCAGGCCAACAACGTCGATCTCTACTACGAGGGCGCAGTCGGTGGTGGCATCCCGGTGATCCGCACGCTGCGCGAGTCGCTGGCGTCCGATCGCGTGGTCGCGATCCGCGCCATCCTCAACGGCACCAGCAACTACATCGTCTCGCAGATGACCAAGCGCGGGATCGGCTTCGCCGAGGCGCTCAAGGCTGCGCAGAAGGCCGGCTACGCGGAGGCCGACCCCACGCTCGACGTCGGCGGCGGCGACGCGGCACACAAGCTCTCGCTGCTGACCACGCTCGCGTACGGCGCGCGCGTCGAGACCAGGGAGATCACCACCGAGGGCATCACGGACGTCGACGCGATCGACATCCAGTTCGCAAAGCGCTTCGGCTACGTGTTCAAGCCGCTCGCCATCTCGGAGGAGTTCGAGGACGGCACGCTCTCGCTGCGCGTGCACCCTGCCCTGGTGCCCGAGACCAGCATCATGGCGCACGTCACGGACGCGCTGAACACGGTGCAGATCACGGGCGCCACGCTGGGTCCGTGCATCCTCACCGGGCCGGGCGCGGGCGCGGGCCCGACGGCGGTCAGCGTGGTGAGCGACGTGGTCGACATCGGGCGCAACCTGGTCGCGCACTCGGCCGGCCGCGTGCCGCAGCGCGCGTTCCCCGAGGAGGCGATCCGCCAGGCGCGCGTGCGCGACATCGGCGAGCGCTTCGGCGAGTACTACATGCGCTTCACGGTCAGCGACCGCCCCGGCGTGCTGGCCGAGCTCGCCGGTATCCTGGGCCAGAACAACGTCTCGATCGCGCACCTCGTGCAGGACGCCCCCGACGACGCGCCCGGCGCCAACGTGGAGGTCGTGTTGTTGACGCACGGCGCGCGCGAGGCGAACGTACGTACGGCGCTCGAGCGGATCGACGCGCTACCAAACATGCGCGCGCCCGCGCGCCGGTTCCGGATCGAGGAAGCCTGAATGGATGCCGCCAAAGAGCTGATCGCACTCTTGGGCGAGGACAGCCAGTTCGAAGGCAAGCTCGTGTTCGAGGGCAGCGCGCGCATCGACGGCAAGTTCCGCGGCGAGATCGCGAGCGACGGCACGCTGGTGATCGGCGACCGGGCCGAGGTCGAAGCCACGATCGCGGTCGGCCACCTGATTGTGCTCGGGGGCACGGTTCGGGGTGATGTGCGCGCCACCCGCACGGTGGAGCTGCACGCGCCGGCCAAGGTCTACGGCAACATCACCGCCCCCCAGCTGGTTATCGACCGCGGCGTGATGTTCGAGGGGCAAAGCCGGTTGTCGGGCGACGGCTGAGGCTTGCGTCGAAACGTTACCGGCCGTTGAACGAAAATGGCGGGACCGGGCACGAACTGTTGCCCAACCCGTCGAACGTGCGGTTCTTCCGTGCGCGCCTGTCGAGTCCGGAATAAAGCCGGTCTCGATTTTGGTCACAGTGACCAGGAACGCTGGCTGAATCCGTAACTGCAAGGCGCGTCGGACGACCAGGAGAGTAGCCATGAACCGACGTGTCTCCGCCCTGTTGTTGAGTGTGTTCCTCGGTAGCGCCTCGCTGTCTGCGGCCAGTGCCCGTGCCGAGGACTACGCGATCACCAACGTCCCTGGTCCGAGCGACGGCGTGGAGTACGGTCGCGTCGAGGGCGTGCTCGACGCCAGCACCGAGGAAGTGCTCGCCATCCTGCACGACTACTCCAAGTACGCCGGCCTGTTTCCGTACTTCCAGACCACCAAGGTGCTGTCGCAGCGCGGTGGCGACGCGATCGTCTACCTGGAGGCCAAGGTGCTGCACGGCGCCGCCACGCTCTGGGGCCAGGTCCGCATGAAGGCGACCCCCGGGCAGGACGGCACCGAGGTCATCGACGTGAAGATGATGAAGGGCAAGGCCAACGTGACCGAGTTCCTCGCGCGCTGGGAGATCACCCCGGTCGACGGCGGCGAGCGCACCAAGGTCGCGTTCCAGCTGCTCGTGGACCCGGACCTGCCCGTGCCCAACGCCCTCGTCAGCAACGAGATGAAGAACAGCGTCGGCAAGGCGTTCCGCGCGCTGCGCAAGCGCACGGCCGAGCGAGGCGCCGTCGCGTCGCTCTCGCGCGGCGTGATGTGACCTGAGCCGGACCGTACGCGCCATGCCCGCCGTCGGATCTCCGCTGCGGGAAACTTCGCGTGTGTTCTATGTGAGAACACATTCTGCCGGATCTATCTGATCCCCCGACGCTAGCTGACCGCGAGGCAACGCCTACCTGCTGGCTGGGTGTCGGCGCGCGCAAGCGCCCAGTCGGAGGATACGAATGTTCATGCCAGGGGCGATGGGGCGCGCGCGATTGCGTGTGCTGGGCAGCTTGTTGCTCGCAGCCGTGGGTTGCGGGGATGACGACGGCGACGACGGCACGCGGGAGACCCCGTACGACGCGGGCGCGCGCACGGACGGCGGACCGGTGATCAACGTGGATGCGGGCGTGGACGCCTCGATCGACGCGGCGACGCCCACCCTCGCGGATGGTCCGGCCAGCCAAGGCGAGGATCTCCCCCGTGTGACTGGCGGCGACGCCGGCGCCGGGCAAGCCGTGTTCCGCTCGGCCACGTTCGGAAACGAGGGCTTCTGGACCAACGCCGTGAAGTTGCCGCAGGGCATCGTGGCCGCGCAGCTGACGCCGGTGCAGGCGCTCGGCGCCGGCCTGAGCGTGAACGTCGATGCGCTCGACGAAGCCACCAAGACCGCCCTCGCTGGCGAGCTCGCGGCCATGGGCACCAACGGGCCGTTGCTCAACGATCCCGCGACCACGCTCAAGCTGATCCAGGCCAACGCCGTGATCGGCGTGGTGTTCGTCGACAAGAACGACGACGGACTGCTCAGCCTCGATGACGATCAGGTAGGCGTCTCCTGCGCGCTTTGCCACGGCATCACCGACGGCTCGGTGGTGAAGTCGACGCTCGGCGGCGGCTCGATCGGCAAGGAGCTGGACGGGCTTACACCGCACAACCTGAACGTGGGTGCGATCTTCGCGATGGCCGCGAACACGCGCGCGCTCTACCCGCTGGCGCAGCTGAAGCTCGCTGCCAACGGCAACAAGTCGATCGGACGCGCACCCTCGGAGCTCGGCCTGACGGAGACGTCGACCGAGGCGGAGTTCGACGCCTACTTCAGCAACCCGCAGTACTTCCCCGTGGGCACCTTCGACGACGCGCCGGACGGGACAGGCGCGCCGCAGCACATCACGCCGTTCTTCCGCTCCGACCTGGCGGCGCCCTACGGTACGCCGGGCGACATCGCGCGGCTGGAGAACTTCAACAACCTCGTCTACACCGCGCTGCTCGACGCCACCACGCTCACCACCGACGGCGGGCGCGCGTTCCTGATGGCGCTAGGCGGCGAGGCGGCCGGCAAAGAGATCGCAGACGACTACGTGGCGATCCTCGCGGCGACCGGCGTCACCGGCTACCCCTACGTCACCGCGACCATGCCTGCGGGCACCGGTCCGGGCATGGAAGTGACGCCGGTCGGGCTGCGCGTCGACGAGCAGAGCCTGAAGGATCTCAACGCGTACACCGACAGCCTGCAGGCGCCGGCCGCGCCGGCCACGGATGCAGCCAAGGTCGCGCAGGGCCGGGAGCTGTTCCGCGCCAGCTGCACCAGCTGCCACAACGTCGATCAGACCAAGCGCGTGCCCACCACGGTGGTCCCGATGCAGAGCGTCTTCCCTGCCTACAACCCGACCGTGATCGCGCAGCGCCCCGTGCAGCCGCCGTTTCGACCGACCGCGTTCTCGCCGCTGCAGGACGACCCGAGCACGATCTTCGACGACAAGGCGATCGTGGTCGAAGCCTCGCGGCGCGGGGACGTGCGCGGCAGCGCCCTGCCCTTGCTGCTCGACCTCGCGCGCAAGGACCGCTTCCTGCACGACAGCTCGGCCACCGGCCTGGACGGCCTGCTCGACCCGGCCCGAGGCGCGAGCGCGCCCCATCCGTTCTACGTCGGCGATGCGTCGCAGCGCGCCGCCGCGGTCGAGTTCCTCAAGAGCCTCTGAAGAACGCCGCTCGGCGGACCGCGCCGGGGTCCGCCAGCGGCCGCCCGAATTCGCCACGAAGCCGTGATCACGGCTGAGGCCTTTCGGAAAACGAACTTGATTTCGCGCACTTGCAGATGTAGTTCCGTGTCGTCCAAGCTTGACACTTCGCGACACCGCTGCTAGATACGCGCCGCCTTCCGGACTGGAGCTCCAGCACCGGTCGGTTCCGTGCGTGCCCAGCTGGTGAGCTGCGCAGTCACAGCCTGGGGGCGATCGCGACGCGAGCCTCTCATGGGCCTGGCTCGCACGTCCAGCGCGTCACGCGCGGAGCCGAACAAGCAGCCGCACGTGCGGTGTGTTCTCACCCCAGCGAGGGAGTCGATGCAGCTTTCCGCGTTCCTGAGCGTCCTCCTCGAGGGCTCGATCATCGACCTGGACGGCACGGTCTTCGTGCAGTTCGCGATGTTCTCGATCGCATTCGTCATCTTGTACGCGCTCGTCTTCAAGCCGATGGTTCGGCTCCTGGACGCACGAGACGTCGCGATCGAGGGCTCGAAGCAAGAGGCCAAGCACCTCGAGACCGAGGTGCAGCAGAAGCAGGCCCAGTTCGAGGCCGAGCTGCGCCGCGTGCAAACCGCCGCCGGCGAAGAGCGCGAGCGGCTGCGTGGAGAGGGCCAGGAGCGCGAGCGCGCCCTGCTCGACCGCGTGCGTGTCGAGACGCAGCAGCTGGTCGCCGAGGGCAAGTCCCGGCTGGAGACCGAGGCGCGCATCGCGCGCGCCGAGCTGAGCGCACAGCGCAACGAGCTGGCGCGCGAGATCGCGAGCCGCGTGCTGGGACGAGAGGTGCAGGGATGAAAACGTTGATCATGCGCTGGACCACCCTCGCCTACGCGCTGGCGATGCCGGCGATCGCATTCGCGCAAGAGCATGCCGACGAACACGGGGCGCACGGCGAGCACGGCTGGGACACCACCGCGCTGGTCGCCTCGTTCGTGAACTTCGTCGTCCTGATCGCGGTCTTCGTCTACCTGTTCAAGGACTCGCTCAAGAGCTACCTGGTCAGCCGCAAGGCCGAGGTCGAGAAGGAGCTGCTCGAGGCCGCTCGCCTCAAGGCCGACGCCGAGGCGAAGCACAAGGAGTACAGCGAGCGCCTGGCCAAGCTCGACTCCGAGCTGGCGAAGATGAAGACGGACATGCAGGAAGCCGGCAAGCGCGAGTTCGACCGCATCATCGCGGACGCCGAGCACAAGGCCGCGCGCATGCGCAAGGAAGCCGAGTTCCTGATCGAGCAGCAGGCCAAGACGCTGCGCAACGACATCACGCGCGAGTCCACGGACGGCGCGGTCGCTGCCGCCGCCGAGCTGCTGCTGCGCGCCACCACCACCTACGACCAGCAGCGGCTGGCGCAGGAGTACCTCGGTTCGCTGGGCGGCAACGGCCCGACCAAGACCTCGATCGCACCCCAGCCGGAGAGCCAAGTATGAGCGTCGCCAGCCTGGCCCGTCGCTACGCGCGCGCCGTCCTCGAGCTCGCCACCGAAGCGAACGCCGTCGAAGAGACCGGCAAGCAGCTGAGCGAGTTCGCGGCGCTCTGGAACGGCAGCGACGAGCTGCGCGCCGTGTTCCACAACCCGGAGATCGCGCCCGAGCAGCGCAAGGCCATCCTGGCGGACGTCGCCCAGCGCGTCGGCCTGTCCACGCTCACGCGCAACAGCGTGCTGTACATCGCGGACCGCGGCCGAATCGCCGCCCTGCCGCTGATCGCGCGCGCCTTCAGCGACCTGTCGGAAGGCACCAGCGGCATCGTGCGCGCGGAGGTCACCAGCGCAGCGCCGCTCTCGGACGTGTACTACGCGCAGCTCCAGAAGACGCTCGAGCAGGTCACCGGCCACAAGGTATCGATCGAGAAGAAGACCGACCCGAGCCTGATCGCCGGTGTGGTCACGCGCGTCGGCGACAAGGTCTACGACGGCAGCATCAAGACCCGCCTCGAAGACCTGTCGAACTCCCTGCGCGGCGCCTGAGCGCCCGCCCTCAAGCCCGCCCACCCCAAAGTTTCGCAAGCGGTTTCCCCGCAATCAGAGGTTAGAGCCATGCAGCTGCGCGCCGAAGAGATCTCGCAGATCATCAAGAAGCAAATCGCGTCGTACGAGAAGGCCGTCGAAGTCACCGAGACCGGCACCATCCTCACGGTCGGCGACGGTATCGCCCGCGTCTACGGCCTGCAGGGCGCGATGGCCAGCGAGCTGGTCGAGCTGCCCGGCGACCTGTCCGGCATGGTGCTCAACCTCGAAGAAGACAACGTCGGCGTCGCGATCTTCGGCAGCGACCAGAAGGTGCGCGAGGGCGACACCGTCAAGCGTACCGGCCGCATCATCGACGTCCCGGTCGGTCCCGCGCTGGTCGGTCGCGTGGTGAACGCGCTCGGTCAGCCGGTCGACGGCAAGGGCCCGATCGAGTCCGAGCACCGCCGCCGCGTCGAGATCAAGGCGCCCGGCATCATGGTCCGCCAGACGGTCAACGAGCCGATGCAGACCGGCCTCAAGGCGGTCGACGCGATGATCCCGATCGGCCGCGGTCAGCGCGAGCTGATCATCGGCGACCGTCAGACCGGCAAGACCGCGGTCGCGATCGACGCCATCATCAACCAGCGCGGCCAGAAGATGTTCTGCATCTACGTCGCGATCGGCCAGAAGCAGTCGACGGTCGCGCAGGTCGTCGCGAAGCTGACCGAGGCGGGCGCCATGGAGTACACGACGGTCGTCGTGGCCGGCGCCTCCGAGTCGGCGCCGCTGCAGTTCCTCGCGCCCTACACCGGCGTCACCATGGGCGAGTAATTCCGCGACAGCGGCCAGCACGCCCTGATCGTGTACGACGATCTCAGCAAGCAGGCCGTCGCGTACCGCCAGCTCTCGCTGCTGCTGCGCCGCCCACCGGGCCGCGAGGCGTACCCGGGCGACGTCTTCTACATCCACAGCCGCCTGCTCGAGCGCGCCGCCAAGATGGCCGACGAGTGGACGATCGTGGCCGCCGGCCAGGAGCCCAACCGCAAGACGGCGGAGCGCATCTGGCTCGGTCCGGACAAGCACGAGGCCGAGGAAGAGCTGAAGAAGAAGGGCTCGGGCTTCGAGCTCAAGCGCTTCCCCGACTCGGGCGGCTCGCTGACGGCGCTGCCGATCATCGAGACCCAGGCCGGCGACGTCTCGGCGTACATCCCGACCAACGTGATCTCGATCACCGACGGCCAGATCTTCCTCGAGGCCGACCTGTTCTTCTCGGGCGTCCGCCCCGCGATCAACGTCGGTATCTCGGTCTCGCGCGTCGGTGGTAACGCGCAGATCAAGGCCATGAAGCAGGTGGCCGGTACGCTCCGCCTCGACCTCGCGCAGTTCCGCGAGATGCAGGCGTTCGCGCAGTTCGCCGCGGATCTCGACGCCGCCACGCAGAAGCAGCTCGCGCGCGGTCAGCGCCTCACCGAGGTACTCAAGCAGGGCCAGTACCAGCCGACGCCCGTCGAAGAGCAGGTCCTGATCCTGTGGACCGCGAACGAGGGCTACCTCGACAAGGTCGAGATCAAGGACGTGAAGCGCTTCGAGAAGGAGCTGATCGAGTTCACCAAGAGCGCACACCCGGACGCTCTGACCAAGATCAAGACGGTCAAGGATCTCAAGAACGACGACGTCAAGAAGACCGTCAAGGCTGCCGTGGACGCGTTCGTCGCCACCTTCAGCTCCAAGTGAGCTGCTGAGGAGAACCTCTCATGGCCGGCCTCAAAGAGATCAAGCGTCGCATCAGCGGCGCCAAGAACACCCGCAAGATCACGCGCGCGATGAAGATGATCTCGGCGGCGCGGCTGCGTAAAGCACAGCAGCGCATCACCGAGCTGCGTCCCTACGCGCAGAAGACGATCGAGCTGCTCACGAGCGTCGCCTCGCGTGTCAACGCGGAGGACGACATCAGCCCGCTGCTGCGCCGGCGTGAGGAGAACAAGGTCCTGATCGTGGTGATCACGTCCGACCGCGGCCTGGCCGGCGCCTTCAACGCCAGCATCAACAAGCGCGCGTTCGCGATGTGGAAGCAGCTGGAGAAGGAGGGCAAGCAGGTCAGCTTCGCCGTCATCGGCCGCAAGGGCGGCGACTTCTTCCGGCGCCGCGGCGCGAACATCGAGAAGGTGTTCTCCGGCATGTTCGAGAACATCACCAGCGCCAAGGCTGGCGAGATCGGCCGCTACATCGTGGGCCGCTACCTCGAAGAAGACCTGGACGCTGCGTACCTCGTCTACAACGAGTTCAAGAGCGCGATCGCGCAGATCGTCACCGTGCAGCGCGTGCTGCCGGTCGAGCTGCCCGAGGCGCAGGATGAAGCGGCGCAGACCGACTACATCTACGAGCCCGATCAGAAGGCGCTGCTCGAGCGCCTGCTCCCCATGTACATGGAGGTCACCTCGTTCCGTGCTTTGCTCGACTCCGTCGCTTCCGAGCACGGCGCGCGCATGACGGCGATGGACAACGCCATGAACAACGCGTCGGACGTGATCGCCTCGCTCACGCTCAAGTACAACCGCGCTCGGCAGGCGGCGATTACCAAAGAACTCATGGAGATCATCGGCGGCGCCGAAGCCCTCAAGGGCTGATCTCTCTTCAAAGATTTTCAGGGAAGGACCGTTCCAATGGCAGAGCTAGTCAGTGGTTCCATTACGCAGGTGATCGGCCCCGTGGTCGACGTCGAGTTTCCGCCCGGCAAGCTGCCCGAGCTGCTGACGGCGTTGCGCCTCACCAACCCCTCGCTCGGCGCGGGCGAGGACAACCTGGTGCTCGAGGTCGCGCAGCACCTCGGTGAAGGCACCGTGCGCGCGGTCGCGATGGACTCCACCGACGGCCTCGTGCGCGGCATGAAGGTGCGCAACACGGGCGCGCCGATCTCGGTGCCGGTCGGCACCGCGTGCCTCGGCCGCATCCTCAACGTCGTCGGCGACGCCGTCGACGGTGGTCCCGCCCCCAAGAGCGATCTGCGCGACCCGATCCACAAGCAGGCCCCGCTGTTCGTGGATCAGTCGAACAAGATCGAGATGTTCGAGACCGGCATCAAGGTCATCGACCTGCTCGCTCCGTACCGCAAGGGCGGCAAGATCGGCCTGTTCGGCGGCGCGGGCGTGGGCAAGACCGTGCTCATCCTCGAGCTGATCAACAACGTCGCCAAGGCGCACGGTGGTGTGTCCTGCTTCGCCGGCGTCGGCGAGCGCACGCGCGAGGGCAACGACCTCTACTACGAGATGAAGGAGTCGAAGCTCGAGACCGGCAACAGCGTGCTGTCGAAGACCGCGCTGGTGTTCGGCCAGATGAACGAGCCGCCCGGAGCGCGTCAGCGCGTGGCGCTCAGCGCGCTCACGATCGCCGAGCACTTCCGCGACCGCGAAGGTCAGGACGTGATGCTGTTCGTCGACAACATCTTCCGCTTCACGCAGGCGGGCTCCGAGGTGTCGGCGCTCTTGGGTCGTATCCCCAGCGCGGTCGGCTATCAGCCGACGCTCGGTACCGAGATGGGCGGCCTCCAGGAGCGCATCACCTCGACCACCAAGGGCTCGATCACGTCGGTGCAGGCGATCTACGTGCCTGCGGACGACTTGACCGACCCGGCGCCGGCGACCGCGTTCGCGCACTTGGACGCGACCACGGTGCTCAGCCGCGCGATCTCCGAGAAGGGCATCTACCCCGCGGTGGATCCGCTCGACTCGACCTCGACCATGCTCGAGCCCGGCATCATCGGCCAGCGTCACTACGACGTCGCGCGCCGCGTGCAGTCGACGCTCCAGCGCTACAAGGACCTGCAGGACATCATCGCGATCCTCGGCATCGAGGAGCTCAGCGAGGAGGACCGTCAGGTCGTCGATCGCGCGCGTAAGGTCGAGCGCTTCCTGTCGCAGCCGTTCTTCGTCGCCCAGCAGTTCACGGGCCTCGACGGTCGCTACGTGCCGCTCGAGCAGACGATCGCGGCGTTCGAGGAGATCCTCGCCGGCAAGCTGGACGACCTGCCCGAGCAGGCGTTCTACCTCGTCGGGAACCTCGACGACGTGCGCGCCAAGGCCAAGAAGCTGGCGGGCACCTGATCATGGCGACCCTGCACCTCGACGTGGCCACGCCCGACGGCCTCGCGCTTCAGACCGAAGCCGAGAGCGTCGCAGCGCCCAGCATCGCGGGTGAGTTCGGCGTGCTGCCGGGCCACCTGCCCCTGCTGGCGGCCACCAAGGCGGGTCTGCTGAAGTACAAGGTCGGCGGCAAGGACGAGGTCGCGGCCGTGGGCCCCGGCTTCGTCGAGGCGCTGCCCGACAAGGTGCTGCTGCTGACCGACGCGTTCCTCAAGCCCTCGCAGATCGACCGCGCCAAGGCCGAGAGCGAGCTGGCCTCCGCCGAGAAGGCGCTCGCCGAGTACAAGGGCGCCATCGACAGCGCGGACGGCGAAGAGCTCGTACGCGCCGTCGAGTGGGCCCGCGCCCGCGTCGACGCCAGCAAGAGCTGAAGCCCGCGCAGGCGCCTGCCTGGTATCGTGGGGCCATGGATGCTCCGCCTTGCCTCGCATGTGGCGCCTGCTGCTTCTCGCGCCTCGCCACCTACGTGCGCGTGACGGGCGAGGACTACACGCGGCTCGGCGACGAGGCCGAGCGCGTGACCACGTTCGTGGGCAATCGCTGCTACATGCGCATGGAGCACGGTCACTGTGCCGCGCTCGAGGTGAGCCCCGGCCGCTACGCATGCCAGGTCTACGAGCTTCGGCCCGAGACCTGCCGCGCGCTCGAGCGTGGCTCGCCTCAATGTGACGCGGAGCGCCACGGGAAGGCCTCACGCGCTCTGCTGGCGCTGCTGTGATGGATTTCGTGGCCGTGCGGGTGCAAAGTGCGGGTGGAGGGCTCGTATGAAGCTGATCGATTCGATCGTCGCCAGCGCGCCTCGGCTCGCGACCGTGCGGCGCGACCTGCACGCCCATCCGGAGCTGTGCTTCGAGGAACACCGCACCGCCGACGTGATCGCCAAACAGCTCGAGAGCTGGGGCATCCCCGTGCACCGCGGGCTCGGCAAGACGAGCGTGGTGGGCATCGTCAAGAACGGGAGCTCCACGCGCGCGGTCGGGCTGCGCGCCGACATGGACGCGCTGCCGATCACCGAGCGCAACACGTTCGCGCACGCGAGCCAGCACCAGGGCCGCATGCACGCCTGTGGACACGACGGCCACGTCGCGATGCTGCTGTCGGCGGCCGAGCACCTCGCACAGCATCGCAACTTCGACGGCACTGTGTACCTGATCTTCCAGCCCGCGGAGGAAGGTGGCGGCGGTGCGCGCGAGATGATCGCGGACGGCCTGTTCGAGAAGTTCCCGATGGAGGCGATCTTCGGCGCGCACAACTGGCCCGGCATCCCGCAGGGCAAGGTCGCGCTCAAGAGCGGGCCATGTTACGCGTCGAGCAACGAGTTCAGGATCACGATCCGCGGCAAGGGCTCGCACGCGGCGATGCCCTACCTCGGCATCGATCCGATGCCGGTCGCCTGCCAGATGGTGATGGCGTTCCAGACCATCATCTCGCGCAACAAGCCGCACATGGAGCCGGGCGTGATCTCGGTGACCAAGATCCACGGCGGCGAGGCGACCAACGTGGTGCCCGATCACTGCGTGCTCGAGGGCACCGTGCGCACCTTCAGCAGCGAGCTGCTCGATCTGATCGAGAGGCGCATGCGCACGATCGCGGAGTCCACCTGCGCGGCGTTCGAGACCCAGTGCGAGTTCGAGTTCGACCGCAACTACCCGCCCACGATCAATCACGAGGCGGAGACGAGCTTCGCACGCGAAGTATTTCGCGACGTGCTGGGCGCGGACCACGTGCTCGAGTTCGAGCCGACCATGGGCGCCGAGGACTTCAGCTACTTCCTGCAGCAGAAGCCGGGCTGCTACTTCATGGTCGGCAACGGCGACGGCGCCCACCGCGACGGCGGCCACGGCATGGGCCCGTGCATGCTCCACAACCCCAGCTACGACTTCAACGACGCGCTGATCCCGATTGGCGGCTCACTCTGGGTCGCGCTCGCCGAGCGCTGGCTCGCCTGAGCGTTCGCCGCGACATGCGCACCCCGCGCGCGCGGCCTACTGCATGCCCGCGGAGAGGGAGCGGCGGTCTGACCTTGAGCCGTCTGGGCGCGGCTGCTTAGGGTGCGGGCTGCTTGGCCTCGAGCTTCGCCCGGTGCGCCTTGAGCTTGCGCACCGCGCGCACGCGCAGCGCCTTCTGCAAGCGCGGTGGGTTCACGAAGCCGCCCATGCCGCGCGCGCGCGCCGCCTCGTCGACCGCGGTCGACTCTTCCTTGCGTACCTGCACCACCCGGCCATGCTGGTTCGGCTTGCTGCGATCGACCCAGAAGAAGCTCTGATCGCGCGTGTCGACGTGCGTGAAGCCCGCGCGCGGATAGGTGCCGACGCCGACGAAGCCCTGCGCGCGAAAGTACGCCGCCAGCTCTTCATCCTCGACGCCTGGCAACACGATGTCGGCGGCCAGACCATGCGAGTGGCGGCTACCTCCGCGGTCCTTGCGGATGCCGCTGATCAGCGTGACGTACGGGCAGCCGAAGTGGAGCGTGGCTGCGTACACGAGATCGAGCGTGCGCGGGTGCGGCGTGGGTCCGCCGGGCCAGCTTCCGAAGGCCTCCTTCGCGATCGCGAGCTGGTCCTCGGTCCAGCCTCCGTTGCGCCCCTGCGGGCGCAGCACATAGCTCACGTCCTTGCCCTGGATCTGAAATACCAGGTCCGGGATCGCGGTGGCCTTGAACTGCGCGCACATCTCGGGCGGCGCGTCCGCGTGCCACTTCTCGCGGGCGATGTCGTAGGCGGTCTTCTTCTTCTCGTGCTTCGGCGCGCTCGGCTTCGGCTCGGACGCGCGCTTGCGTGCGACCTTGGTCGCGCTCGGCGAGCTGGCGATCGTCTCGATTGCGGTCTCGGTGGCGGCGCTCTTCTCCTGCGCGGGCGGCTCGACCTTCTTCGCGTGCTCGGGCTCCACGCTCGAGCTCTGCGCGGGGCCCGTCGCCTGCTCGGCCACCTTCTTGCGCGCCTGGCGCCGCTCTCGACGCGCAACGTCCGCGCTCGCAGGCTTCACGTCCGGCTTCGCTTCTTTCGGCGCCGCCACATCGAGCGGCTCCTGATCGGCAGAGGACTGCGCTTGCGCGAGCGCGACACTGCCGAGCACGAGCAACGCGCACCACCAAGCGTTCATCGCGGCGGCTCCTGCACGCGTAGCTTCAGCTGCTTCAGCACTGCCTCCAGGTTCGCGAGCTCGTCGCGCACGATGCGCAGACGCTTCTGGTGGGTGGTGGCATCGCCGGCCGCCGCCGAGTCGAGCGCGCGGTCGAGGTTCTCCACCACCAACAGCAGGTGCGGGTGCGCCACCGCGAGCTTCGCGGACGGCAGCATGTGGTTGGCGAGCTCGAGGTAGCGCTCGGCGAGTGGCCGCGCGAACCGCGCCAGCTCCTTCTCCTCGGCGTGCTGCTCGCAGAACGAGATCAAGCGGCGCGCGCCGTCGACCACCAGCGACAGCTCGCTCATGTAGCTGCGCTCACGGCTGCTCAGCTCGGCCGCCGTGGGGCTGCCCGCATCGGCGCGTCGCACGCCCGCGTCGCGCAGCTGGGCGTGCGCGGAGGCCGTAACCGACAACGCCGCCAACAGCCACACCTTACACCCCACCAGGTTCCTCCAGCGCCAGCAACGCCGCGCGCGCCGCGCTCTGCTCCGCCTCCAGCTTGGAGCGGCCGGTACCGCGCCCGAGCTCGCGCGCATCGCTGACGCAGCTGACCTCGAACATGCGCGCATGATCGGGACCGCTGGCGTTCAGCACCGCGTAGCGAGGGGTGCCCTCACCGAGCGACTGCACCAGCTCCTGGACGCGCGTCTTGGCGTCGCGGCGTCCGAGCTCGGGTGCGTTCAACGCGGGCTCGAGCAGCCGCCGCACCACCTGCGTGGCCGTGGCTGCCCCTGCATCGAGGTAGACCGCCGCGATGCACGCCTCGAGCGCCGAGCAGAGCAAGCGCGGCTTGTCGCGGCCGCCCGAGCGATTCTCGCCGCGCCCGAGCCGCAGCGACCGGCCGAGCCCGAGCGAACGCCCGATCGCAGCCAGCGACGCCTCGCACACGAGGTCCGCGCGACGCCGCGTCAGCTCCCCCTCGGTGGCCTCCGGAAAGCGCTCCCACAGCAAGGTCGACGCAGACAGGGTCAGCACGGCATCCCCCAGGAACTCGAGTCGCTCGTTGTCGCGCGGTGCGTGTTCCGGATGCTCGTTGGCGTACGACCGATGGGTGAGCGCTTCGTGCAGCAATCCCGCATCGGCAAAGCGATGCCCCAGTGCCACGGCCACCGCGTCGAAATCAGGCTCGGGTGTCATACAGCCGCCGGAACGTAACACGCGATTCTATCACGGTCCGCCGGCGGCCCAGGAAGCCCTAGAGTGGGCTCTACCCCATCTCCTCGGCCGCTCCGGCCTCTTCGTCGGACAGGTTGTCGAAGCGGGTGTACTGATTGAAGAAACGGACCTTCGCCGTGCCGGTGGGGCCGGCGCGCTGCTTGCCGATGATGATCTCGGCCACGCCCAGGTCCATCGACTCGCGGTTGTAGACCTCGTCTCGGTACACGAACCAGATCGTGTCCGCGTCCTGCTCGATGGCGCCCGACTCGCGCAGATCGCTCAGCTGCGGGCGCTTGTCCTTGTTGCTGCGCGACTCGACGCCACGGTTGAGCTGCGACAGCGCGATCACCGGGATTCCCATCTCCTTGGCGAGGCCCTTGAGGTTTCGGCTGATCTCGGAGATCTCCTGCTCGCGGCTGTCGTTCTTGGTGCCCGAGCGCATCAGCTGCAGGTAGTCGATGATGATCAAGCCCAGGCCGTGCTCGGACATGATGCGGCGCGACTTCGCGCGCAGCTCCATCATCGTGAGGCCCGCGGTATCGTCGATGAAGATCGGCAGGTCGCTCAGCGTGCCCGCGGCCTGCGCGAGGTTCTGCCAGTCGTCGCGGTGCACCTGACCGGTACGCATGCGTGATGAATCGACGCGCGCCTCGCTCGCGAGCATACGCTTGACCAGCTGGTCCTTGGGCATCTCGAGCGAGAAGATCGCCACGCCCGCGTTCTTGTCCGTGCCGATGCGCGAGTGGCTCGCGTTGACACCCACGTTGAGCGCGAACGAAGTCTTGCCCATGCCAGGGCGGCCCGCGATGATGATCAAGTCGCCGGGGTGCATCCCTGCGGTCATCTGATCGACGCGCGTGAAGCCCGTCTGCAGGCCGCTGACGCGCCCACCCGAGCGCGCGAGCGCGTGCAGATCTTCGAACGCGCGTATCACCACGTCGCGCACGCGCTCGACCACGGAGCGCGTCTGGATGCTCGCCACGTCGAACACGACCTTCTCGGCCTGGTCGAGGAACTCCTGCGCGTTGCCGTAGTCGCCGTAGCCCTTGGCCGCGACCGTGTGGCACGCCGTGATCAGGCGCCGCACCAGCGCCTTCTCTTTGATGATGTTGGCGTGCGCCTTGATGTTCTCGATAGCGGGAATGGTATCGGTCAGCGCGAGGATGTACTCGTCGCCGCCGACGCCCTGCAGCGTGCTCTCGCGCTGCAGGTGCTCGCGCAAGGTGACTGTGTCGACCGGCGTGCTGCTGCGGTGCAGCTCGAGCACGGCCTCGAAGATGCGTGCGTTGGCCTCGCTGTAGAAGTCGTCGGCCTTGACGATCTCCAGCACCGTGTCGATGGCCATGTTCTGAAGCAACACGCCGCCGAGTACGGCTCGCTCGGCTTCGAGCGAGTGAGGAGGAATGCGTTCGTTGACGTGCTCCATACGCCCTTACCCTGCGCACTCGGACGCGCAGTCTCATCGCGCGCTCCGAAGAACTGGCCTCGTGGAGGCGCAGCCCCCGCTCGCCCAGAGACGCAACGATGTGCCTTCGATTCTGGGGCCGGGCAAGGCTTAAAGCAGGAAAGGCGCCTCCGATTT
>DASUME010000855.1:0-3887 GCA_036277895.1 Polyangiales bacterium | reverse complement strand
AGCGCCAGCACCTTCTGCACCAGCGCCTTGCCCTCCGGCACGTCGTCGCGCGAGACGATCGGCAGGCCGCGCCGCGGGTAGTAGACGCACTTGTGCCCCGGGCCGGGGAACATCTTGCCGGTCCACTCGTAGGCCAGCAGCGTCACGAACGCGCCGGGTGCGTCGTAGCGGTCGGCGACGTCTTGCAGGTACTCCCACTCGCCGGGGCCCGTGCGCTTGCCGAGGAACGCCTCGTGATCGGTCAACGCCACGAAGTCGTCCTGATAGCGGTAGCGCGCGCGCTGGTACACCTCGTCCGCGCTGCCCACGCCGTCCGAGTGTGCGCTGTGCTGCTGGATGTCGCCGAACAGCGTGACCAGGCCGCGCGCGTGCGCCGGATCGGGGCGCGCGTCTTCGTCGGCCACGAGCTCTTCGTCCTCGGTCCAGTCGACGCGCGCGAGCACCACCTCCGGCGCCTCGCCCTGCGGCAGCTCAGCGACGTCGACCTCCACACCCTTGCGATCGCGGCGCGCCACGACCAGGCGCTCGCCGAGCCGCGCCACCGCGATGTGCCGCCCGCGCGAGCCCCACTCGCCGTCGCTGAGCGCGGTGCGCGCGCTGAAGCCGTCCTGATCGAGATCTTGCCGCCAGTAGTTGTGGGAGCCCCGCCCGAACAGCGCCAGCGCGCCGCGTGGTCCCGCGATCAGCGCCGGGAACTCGAACGACTGCTCCTGGCCCTCGCGGTCGCGATCGCGCTCGCGCATCGGCTCGGCCGGCTCCTCCACCACACCGTCCTTGTCGACGAAGCGCAGCGCGATCCACTTGGCCACGTCGCTGGTCGCGTCGTCTTCGCGCACGTCGTGGTGGAACGCGACCCAGGTGCCGCGCGGCGTGCTGCACAGGCAGGGCGCCGCCGCACTGCCGCGCGCCCGGAACACCAGCAACAAGTCGTGCGGGCGTTGCAGGTACACGCTGCTGATGCCGTGCTCGAACTCGACCCATACGCGCTCGCCGCCGCGCGTCTCCTCCAGCTCCGCGCGATCGGTCGTGCTGGCGTGCACGTGGTCGCCGCGCGTGAGGGCGACGATCGCTGGTTGTACCGGGTCCGCACTCGGCTCCCCGACCGCGCCGTCGAGGGCGATCGGAAAGCGCACCAGGGACTCGCCCTCGGGCAACCAGGCGATCAGGTGCAGGGTGGCGCTGCCGTCGGCCTGCTGGGTGAGCCGCGGCGAGTGCAGGTAACGGTCCGTACGCTGCTCGATGCGTGCCATGCGCCCATGTTGCCCGCGAGGTCCGGAATGTCCAGTTCGACGTGCCTTGAAGGAATCTAGAAGTAGGGGCGCAGGCCGTGCGTCAATCGCGCCCATGAAACGACTTCTGCTCCTGGGCATCGGCCTCGCGGGCTGCGCCACTTCCGCCGTGCAAGGCGACACGCGTCTCCCCGTCCGCAACGTGGTCTTGTACCGAAGTGGCGTCGGCTACTTCGAGCGCTCCGGCAAGTTCTCCGGCGAGGCGCTGGAGTTTCGCGTCAAGCAAAGCGAGGTGGGCGACTTCCTCGCCTCGCTGACCGCGGTCGAGCGCGGCGCCGGGGGTGTACGCAGCATCGCGTTCGACGTGCCGGAGCCGCCCAGGCCGGTCAAGCGCGAGGACCCGGAGCAACCACCTCCCGAGCCGGTCGATCCGCGCGTGGACGTGAAGCTCAGCTTCGCGGGTGAGCAGGAGCACGAGCTCAGCGTCGCCTACGTGGTGGGCTCGCCGGTGTGGCGCCCGAGCTACCGCGTGGTCTTCGACGACGTGGGCCAGCCGCTGCTGCAGGCCTGGGCGGTCGTACAGAACACATCCGGCGAAGACTGGCGCGACGTGAAGCTCACGCTGACCACCGGCGCGCCGATCTCCTTTCGCTCCGATCTCGGCACCCCGATCACGCCCGTGCGTCCGCTCGTCAGCGACAGCGGCGAGGTGATCGACTACGTGCCCACTGGCGAGACGGTGGTCGCGCAGGGTGGTGGCGCGCCGCCTCCGCCGCCCGCGCCACCGATGGCGCCCGTGGTGAGTGAGGAGGCCGAGGCGGACTACGACGAAGTCCAAGCGCAGGCCTCCGCACCGGTGGCCAAGGAGTACTCCAAGCGCGCCGCGCCTCGGCCCGCACCTTCGATCAGCGCGGCGAACCTCGCGCAGAGCGTGCAGACGCAGGCGATCGCGACGGCCGTCAGCGAGACCGTCACGCGCTACCAGCTGGCGCAGCCCGTCACGGTGCCCAACGGCGGCTCGACCATGGTCGCGATCGTGTCGACCAAGGTCAGCGGCGAGCAGGCGCGGTTGTTCGCGCCGGAGCCGGGCGTGGCGCTCTCGTCGAGCCACCCGTTCTCGGTCGCGCGCCTGCGCAACGACACCGGTGCCGTGCTGGAGAAGGGCCCGATCTCGGTGCTCGCAAAGGGCTCGTTCCTCGGCCAGGGTGTGATCGACACGCTGCCGGTTGCGGCGCAAACGTTCGTGCCGTTCGCGCTCGACAAGTCGATCGTGGTCGAGCGCAGCGAGGGCTGGAACCAGACCCAGGGCCAGCTGTTGCGCGTGCAGCGTGGGCTGGTGACGCTGCAGCAGTTCTCGCAGCGCGAGACCAAGTACCGCCTGCGCAACGGCGGCGCCGAGGCCGCGCAGGTCTACGTGCGCCACCCGCGCTGGAGCGCCGCGGAGCTGGTGTCGCCGCCCGCGAGCACCGAGCTCGCGCCGGACAAGGCGCTGCTGCCGATCCAGATCGCGGCGCGCGGCGAGGCGACGCTCGACGTGGTGGAGCGCACGCCGACCGAGGTGCAGCTGAGCGTGCTCGACTCGCGCGCGCTCGACGCCGTCTCGCTCTGGCTCTCTGGCCCGGCCGCGAGCGATCCCAAGAACGCCCAGCTGGCGGCGGCGCTGCAGCTCGGCCGCGAGCTGTCCACGCTCGACGACAAGCTCAACAGCGCGCAGCGCGAGCAGGACGAGCTGCGCAGCGCACTCGACGAGACGCGCCAGAACCTGAAGGCGATCGAGAAGCTCACCAGCGCCAAGGACCTGCGCGCGCGCCTCTACGAGCGGCTCAAGCAGCTCGACGCCCGCAACGCCGAGCTCGCCAAGCAGCTGATCGAGGGCCGCACCAAGCGCGCCGAGCTCGAGGTGCGCCTGAAGGAATCGCTCGACGGCGTCTCGCTAGAAGCGAAGTGAGGCGACGAGCTTCTTGACCGGCTTGGGGTCGCCGTCGCAGCTGGTCGCCATCGCCGGCAGGCTCTCACGCTGGAGCGTCACCTCGTGCGCGCCTTGGTCGAAGCGCACGATGAAGCCTTCGGCGCCACGCTCCACGCCATCGAGCGTGTACGTGGAGAGCGCGAGCTCGCCGGTGCGCTGACGAAGCGTGATCTCCGCGGCCTGCGCCTCGCTGCCGTACGCGCAGCGGCCGCGCGCACGAGCGAGGTCGAACCACTCGCCGCGCTCGCTGGCGTCGATCAACGCGGGCACCTCGTCTGCCTCCACGCGCCCGTAGCAAACGCCGTGTGGCAGCACGAGCAGCGTGGCCGCGAAGCGATGCCCACCGAGGTGTGTGGTCTCCAGCGCGCGATCGCCCACGCGCTCCTGGAGCGCCTTGTACACCGGCAACCCGAGCAGCGCGCAGCAGCGGTCGCGCTTGCCGTGCACACACACGAGGTACAACGGCTGCTCCTCACGTGCGCCGGGCGCCTCGCCTCCGCGCAGCCACGCATCGAGATCGAGCGCCAGCAGATCCTCCGCACGCTCGAGGGTCAGCGCGTGCAGGCCGCGCGGATCGGCGAGGAACAGCTTCACGCCCGGGCCGGGCTCACGTCTGCGCGCGAGCTGCACGCGCACGCCCTTGCCGAGCTTCTGCAGCGCCGCGACCACCGGCTCGGGCAGGCCGCTGT
>DASUME010000854.1:0-4794 GCA_036277895.1 Polyangiales bacterium | reverse complement strand
CGAGCAGCGGGTTGATGTCGCCGCTCGCGACCGCCGCGTTGCCTGCGATCAAGATCGCAGGCCGTGTGCGCTTTCCGCCGCGCATCGTGAACTCGGCGAGCGCGTCGACGAGCTCCACGGAAGGCGCGCTGAGCGTGCGCGCATGTTCCCGCTTTTGCTCGAAAAACTTCGTCAGCTGGGCATCGACGCGGAGCTTGATGTCGGCGAGCAGGGTGTGGATCGGATCGGACGCAGAGGACACGAAAGCTCCTGTGGAACGAGAAAGCGCGCGGAGCATGCTAGTTCAGACCCAGCACCGTCAACCTGCGCTATACGGGCACCGCAATGGCAATCGCCCGCCCCCTGGCTTCGAGCCCCATGACCACCTCCATCCAGCGCCGCAAAGACGACCACCTCGACCTGTGTGCGACCGACGAGGTCGCGTTCAAGGAGCGCACGACGCTGTTCGAGTGCGTGCAGCTGGTGCATCAGTCGCTGCCCGACATCGACGTCGACGCGATCGACACCTCGACCACGCTGCTCGGCAAGAAGCTGCGGCTGCCGATCGTGATCGCGGCGATGACGGGCGGCACCGAGCGCGCGGCCGAGGTGAACCGCGATCTGGCCGCGATCGCGGAGGCGCGCGGCCTGGGCTTCGGGCTCGGCTCCCAGCGCGCGATGCAGCGCCAGCCGGACACGGCCTGGACGTACCAGGTTCGCGAGTGGGCGCCGACCACGCTGGTGCTCGGCAACGTGGGCGTGGTGCAAGCGCGCGAGCTGCAGTCGAAGGCGATCGCGGAGATGGTGCGCGAGATCGGCGCCGATGCGCTGTGTGTGCACCTCAACCCCGCGCAGGAAGTCGTGCAGCCCGGTGGCGACCGCGACTTCCGCGGCGGCTTCGAGACGTTCCAGCGCCTGGTCGCCGAGCTGCCGGTGCCGGTGGTCGGCAAGGAGACCGGCTGTGGGCTGAGCGTGCAGACCGCGCTCAAGCTGAAGAAGGCCGGCGTGCGCACGGTGGACACGAGCGGCGCCGGCGGCACGTCGTGGGTCGGCGTCGAGACCCTGCGCGCGCAGGGTGATCAGGCGCGCCTCGGCAACCTGCTCTGGGACTGGGGCATCCCCACCGCCGCGAGCGTGCACGCCTGCACGCACGCCGGCCTGGAGACGATCGCCACCGGCGGCGTACAGACCGGCCTCGACATCGTGCGGGCGCTCGCGCTCGGTGCCAGCGCAGCCGGCATCGCACGCCCGATGCTGCAAGCCCACGTGCGCGGCGGCAAAGAAGAAGCCGAGCGCTTCGTCGATCAACTGGAGCGCGAGATCCGCGCCGTCATGCTGCTCACCGGCGCCGCCAACGTAGCCGAGCTACGCAAGCTCCCCCGCGTCATCCTCGACCCTCTCAAGCAGTGGATCTCGCTCTGAGCAGCGATCATCTCGGGCCAAAATAGAGGGGCCCTCTCGCTTCCTCTCACGCCGAGTACCGCGCCGAGGTCACGCTCGGCTGGGAGCCGCAGAAGCTGTTCCTCGGACTGAATCCCGTCAGCGCCGCGCTCTCAGCGGCCCTGGCTTGTAGCGCTCCAGGAGCAATCCTTCGCTCGACTCCATGACAGTGGCTAGGAGGCCTCGCTCTTCACGTCAACGCTCCGGGACGGCGCTCACCCTGCACGGTGAAGGAGGAGCCAGAGCGCGGCGTGGTGCCGAACCACCTGCGGTAGGCGCGGTGGAAGGTGGCGCGGTCGGTGTAGCCGAGGGCTCCTGCGATCTGCGTCATCGTGTGGGTGCCTTCGCGCAGCAGCGTCAAGGCGCGGGCGCGGCGGAGCTCTTCGACCAGCGCGCGGTAGCTCGTGCCGTGGGCGGCGAGCTTGCGCTTGAGGGTGCGGGTCGAGGTGTCGAGGCGCTCGGCGAGCTCCTCGAGCGAGGGGATGTCGTCGGGGCGCAGCTGGCTGCGTACGCGGCTCAGGTAGGTCGCGCGCTCGTCGAGCGTGGCCAGCTCGCGGGAGAGCTCGCGCTCGATGCGGCGCGCGACCACGCTGTCGGACGTCACCACCGCACGATCGAGCATCGCCAGCGGCAGGCTCAACGAGCTCGTCGGCGCGCCGAACTTCGCCGGCGGCAGGAGGTGCGCGAAGCGCTTGAAGTGCGCCGGCTCGGCGAACGGGAACGAGCAGCGTGCGGAGAGCGTGTGGCCCACCAGCGAGCGCCCCATCTGCGTGAACGAGACCAGGAACGACTCCGACGCGAACACCTGCAGCTCGCGCGGCACGTTGTGCGCGATCTCCAGCACCAGCTCGCGCTCGTCGAGCCGCGCGGCCAGGCTCAGGTCCACCACGCGCAGCGGCACGAAGCGCACCGCCACCATCAGCGCGTCGCGCAGCGTGCCGGATGTCATCGCGAGCAAGCCCGGCTGTCCGTGCGCCGACAGCTTCAGCGACATGCCGTAGTGAAAGCCGAGCCCGGGCTCGCGGCTGAGCTCCAGCGCGCGCATCACCAGCGCGTAGAAGCCCGCGCGCGGCAGCAGCGCGTCCGTCTTCTCGAGTGTGCTCGCGCGGATGCCGGTGCCGCGCAGCAGCTGCTCGGGCCGCACGCCGAAGCGCGACGTCACGTCGACAAGGTGGGCCACGTACTCCGCCAGCACCTGGCCCGATCTATCACTCACAATGGCCCAATCTGTCACCCCGGCACGGGCCTGCGCAAGGCAAGATCGTCGGCATGCTCAGCGAAGTCAGGACCGCCGCCCAGTCGCGCACGATCGCGCCGCGCAACCTCGAGCTCGACATTCCCACCGAGACGCCGCTGCGCTGGTTCGGCGGGAACGCCTACTACTCGCACCTGCTCAACGCGTTCTCGCTGATGTTCCCGCCCGGCGAGCGCTTCTTCATGGACTCCGTGCGCACGTTCCGCGACCGCATCCGCACGCCGGCTCTGCGCGAGCAGGTGCGCGGCTTCCTCGGCCAGGAGGCGCTGCACAGCCGCGAGCACCGCGCCTTCAACCGCTTCCTGACCAGCAAGGGCATCGACGCCGACGGCATCGAGAGCGCGATCTGGCAGGAGATCTTGCAGCGCAAGGCCACGCGCGAGCCGCTCGACGACCTCGCCGTCACCTGCGCGCTCGAGCACTTCACGGCGCTGATGGCGGAGATGTGGCTGCACGAGCCCGAGCTGCGCGCGCTGGTGCCCGAGCCGCTGCGCAAGCTCTGGACGTGGCACGCGATCGAGGAGCTCGATCACAAGTCGGTCGCGTTCGACGTGTATCAGGAGGTCGGTGGCGATCATGCGCGCCGCATGCGCTGGATGCGCCGCATCACGATCGGGTTCATCGTCGGCGTCAGCTTCCTGCACATCGATCTGATGCGCGCCGACAAGGCGTTCGACGATCCGCTCATGATCGCGAGGAGCTGGTGGAAGTTCTGGGGCCCGCGCGGCTTCTACACCAAGCGCATCCCGCAGTACCTCAGCTACTACAAGCCAGACTTCCACCCGTGGGAGGAAGACTCGCGCGCGCTGATCGAGCGCTTCGAGCGCGAGCTCTACGCCTCCTGATCGCTCGCGTGTTTGCCGTCGGGCCGCGGGTGTGACGCGGGGTCGTTCGTGGGCAGGCGATCGGCCGGCTCGTCTTCCGGCGTGTCGACGATCAGGTTCGGTGGCACCGGCTCGGGCACGTTCTCGACGTCGTCATCACCGCCGCGCTGCATGAAGACCATGAACGTGACGGGCCGCGAGCGGCTCGTGGAGCTGAGACAGAAGGCAGTCATCGGGACCTCCACAGGTTGCACGTGCAAGCGCGGTTCCAGCCCGCTGAAGGAATGTGCCCGACGCATGGACCCTCGTCAGCTCGACGCGGTGATTTCGGTGCGCTCGTGTAAGAGTCGGCTCACTTCGAGAGCAGGCCGCCGCTCTGGCTGTCCTCACTCATGTCGAGCAACCCATCCATCAGCTTGAACTGCTGCTCCAGGGCGCCGGTGGTCGCGCTCTCGTCGGGCGGCGTAGTCTTGTCGGGCTGCACGAACCAGCTCGCAGGGTCGTTGCTCTCGTAGTGGTAGTCGGACGGCTCGCAGCCGACGAGCTTGTCGCACACCGGCGGCCCCACCAGCACGCCCTTCAAGTTGTAGACGGTGATCAGCTCGCGCGGGATGCCCGCCGCGAGCGCCGCCTCGACGTCTTCGCGCAGGGACTTGCTGCTCTTGTGCGTCGGCGTCTCGGGGTAGATCGGTCCCGGGTGCGTCAGGCCCAAGTTGACGCCGACCTTCGTGTTGGGGAACTGCGCGACCGCCTTCTTCGCGAACGTGTACACGAAGTCCGCGTCGAGCCCGGGCACCTGGCTCGTGTACGCGGAGCGATAGAGCTGGAAGTCCATCTGGTCCCATGCGGGGCCGTCCAGCACCACGCTGAAGTACTGGCGCAGGTCGTCGTCTTTGTCCTCGTAGTCCGCGAGCAGCATGGCTTGCGTGGTCGCGCCCACCTTCCAGCCGCCCGTGTGCAGCTCGTCGACCAGCGCGGTGTATGCCGTGACGGCGCCGCTGAAGCGCGCGCGATCGATGTGATCCTTGGGGACCGCCTTGGCGAGCTCCAGTGAGCTCAACGCCTGGAGCAGGTCGCGCGACGGCTCCATGTCGACGAACAACGTCGTGGGCTTCAGTCCGCGCGCCTTCCACTGGGCGACCAGCTCGCGTACGGCGGGGATGTACACCTGGTGGTTGGTCGCGTTGGGGAAGTAGCCGTCATCCGCACTGATCACCGGCACCGGCACCACCTCGAGCCCGCGCTTCTCCGCGTCCTCGATCAAGGCGAAGACCTCGTCCATCTTCGCTTTGTCGG
>DASUME010000853.1:0-5315 GCA_036277895.1 Polyangiales bacterium | reverse complement strand
GGTGGCGGTGGCGGCGCAGGCAACGGCGGCCTGTTCGGCTCGTCCGGCGACGGCGGCGGTGGCGGTGCCGCCAGCGTGCTCACCGTCAACGGCGTGCGCGCTGCGGTCGCGGGCGGCGGGGGTGGTGGTGGCGGCGCGCAGGGAGCGTTCCTGAACTTCGTCGCGTCGCGCGGCGGCGCGGGCGGCTCCGGCTGCGGCGCGGACGGTCGGGTCGAATCGAGCACCAGCGGCGGCGGGGGTGGCGGTGGCCAGTGCACCGGCGCCAGCACGCAGACCGGCTCGGGCACCACGCCCGCATCCTCGGACAAGGTCCCGAACGGACGCGCCCGCGGCGGCTCGTCGAGCTGCAACGGCGGCGGCGCCGGCTACGCGATCGTGACGTTCAGCCCCTGACGAGTGCTACGGTCCGCCGGTGAATCGCTACGTCACGGCAAGAGGTCTCGTGCACGCCGAGCGCAGCGACGGCTCGCTCAGCCTCCATCACCCCGGCCACGGCACCTCGCTGGACGTCGAGCCGGAGTCGCGCGAGCTGGTCTCGATCGCGCTCGCGGGCTTCGCGCAGGCGAGCACGCTGGAGGCCTTTCTGGCCGAGCAGCCCGACTTCCCCGAGCAGCTGTTCGACGTGCTGGTGCGCGCTTGCTTCCTCGTCGCCGAGGGCGAGGCCGCGTTCCTCGAGCACGGCCTGCTGCGCCCGACGCCCACGCCCCTCGGTCCCGCGTGGAGCTGGGCCGACCTTCCCGAGCAGGCGCAAGCCGGCTGCTGGATCACGATCGGGGTTCCGGTCGACCTCGCGGCCGCGGGGCAGGGCGGTGCGCGTCACGGCCCCGCGGAGCTCCGCAAGGTGGTCAACGGTCCCTTGCTGAGCGGCGAAGGCGACGTGCTCGATCATGAGCTCGGCCGACTCTATCGTGCCCCGGAGCTCGCTGTGGCTGATCTGGGCGACGTCGATCCCGATGGCGGTCGTATGGACCACGTCGGCGCACGCCTGGTCAAGGTGCTGCGCGAAGCGCTGGGGTACGGGCTGCGGCCGCTCGTGCTCGGCGGCGATCACGGCATCACGCACTACGTCTTGCATACGCTGATCGAGCGCGGCGAGCGCTTCGGCATCATCCACTTCGACGCTCACCACGACATGGGGCCGAGCACCACCGTCTCGCACGCGAACGTGTTCAGCGAGGCGCTGGAGAGCGAGTGCGTGGCGAGCATCGTACAGATCGGGCTGCGCGTGCTGGAGCGCGTCTCGCCGTACGCGACGCGCTCGGCGTGTGCGAAGCGAACCATCGTCACGGCGCGTCAGGCCCGCGAGGGGCACGCACAGCGTGTGCTCGAGTCCCTGCCGCGCGACATCCCTTACTACCTCACCTTCGACATCGACTGCGTCGACGCCGCCATCGCGCGCGAGACCGGCACGCCTGCCTACGGTGGGCTGAGCGTCGAGCTCGCGACCGATCTGGTCGACCTGATCGCGCGCAGCTTCGAGCTCGTGGGCGCCGACTTCGTCGAGATCTCCGGAACCCAGACCCAGCCCAACGCCGCCGCGCTGATCGCTGCCAGCCTGCTGCAGCGCGTACTGCTCGGCGCGAGTACCTTCGAGCCCCTCACGAGCGACATCTACACCTTCCCACGCTGAGGCGCGGAGACGCGACTGAGTCGCGTAGGCGTGTGAACGATTGGCGAGCTGGCTTGCAATCGTGGCCGCCGCGGGCCTCGACGCGCGTGCGCAACGGGGTTACGCCTTCGTTCATGACGGCTGTCCCCTCGCGCTCGATCATCGTCATCGAGGATGACGCAGACGCGGCAGCGTCGATGATCGTGCTGCTGACGCGGGCCGGACACATCGTGCACGCGGCGCGGAATGGCCAGGATGCCCTCGACCTGTTGACCCACTATCCCCGCCCAGACCTGATCGTGCTCGACCTGGCGATGCCCGAGCTCGACGGGCGCGAGTTCCGCTGGCGTCAGCTGGGGGACGAGCACCTCGCCACCGTTCCGGTGTTGATCGTGAGCGCGCTCGACGATGCGCGCACCACCGCCAATGCGCTGCGCGCCGACGGGTACCTTCCCAAGCCGCTCGACGCGGTCGCGCTACTGGCCGAGGTGCAACGAATCGCGCTGATGGCGACCTAGGTCGCGGACGCCCGTGCTACGGACGAGCGGAGGTCGGACCATGAAGACTCTTCAGGACGTGCGTGTGCTCATGCTGTCCGACGCGCCGCGGGACAGCGACCAGCTGTCGGTGTGGCTGCCGAGCGAGGGCGCCAGCATCGACTCCCGGCCCTGGCCCGAGCAGGCGCTGCAGCTCGCAGGCAGCCCGGACGTCATCGTGATCGACACCCACGGCAACGAGGCGCGCGTAGATGCGCTGCTCGATCAGCTCAAGGCCGCGTCGGCCACCGCGGCGATCCCGCTGATCGGCCTGAGTCGAAGGCCGATCACGGGCAGCGACGCGGCGGCCATGACGGCGCGCTTCAACAAGCACCTCACGCAACCGTTTCACCCGGCCGATCTGGTCGGCGCGATCGCGAGCCTGGTCAAGTCGATGCCCGTCGTGCCGGCTGCGGCGCCCACCCACGAAGAGTCCTTTCGCTCGCTGCTCGAGACGCGCATCGCGCGCAAGGATCTGCGCGGCGCGCTGGCCCTGCTCAACATGAGCGGGCCGTTCCGGTTCACCTCCGTGTTGCGCTTCGAAGCCGATGAGCGGCTCACGAGCCTCTGGACGTTCGACCGCGAGAACCCGGATCGAGACGACTTCCCGGTCGATGCGGTGACCAGCTCTTCGTACTGCGTGCGCGTGCGCGACGCGCAGGCGCCGTTCCAGATGCCCGACTCGGCCGCGGACCCCTCGGTCGCGAACCACCCGGCCAAGGCCTCCGTGCAGTCGTACTGCGGCGTGCCGCTGTATCGCGAGGACGGCTCGTTCTTCGGCACGCTGTGCCAGTTCGACCTCGTGCCGCGCTTCTTCGGCGACAACACGCTCACACGCTTGCTCGGCGCCGCACCGGTGATCCAGCTGCACCTGGACAAGCTCGCCGGCTAGCATGCTCGACCTGCCCGCGCTGGAGACGTTCGTGGCCGTGGTCCGCGCGGGACCTTCAGCACGGCCGCCAAGGCGCTGCGCCTGCCGCGGTCCACGGTCAGCCAGCGGGTGGCGCGGCTCGAGGCGGCACTCGGCACCCGCTTGCTCGAGCGCACCACACGCATGGTGCGAGCCACCGACGCAGGCAACGCCTCCTGCGAGCGCTGCGCGCAGATCCTGTCGCAGCTCGAGGAAGCCAATGCCGCCGACTGGTCCGTGCGCGCGCACGACGTCCGCGTCGTATGCCCGAGCAGCCGGCACCTCTCGCCGCGCGTGCGCCTGTTCATCGACATGCTCGCGAAGGAATTCGAGCGCAGCCTGGCACGCCAGAAGAAGGCCAAATCGTGAGCCCGGGCGTACGATCGGCTCTTCGGCAGGGGCCGATGCGCTCGAATCCGCTAGCTTAAGTGCTCGCCAAGCTTCTCCACCGGGCGGAGACCGCGAAAATGTATCATGATGGCCGCTTCTGCCGCGGGACCGTGGTCTCGTCGCGAGCTTCTGGCCGCTACAAGTAGGTGCCTCTGAAAAACATCGAACTACCCAGTGCCCTGGCTTCCTCGAACCGAGGAGGTCGATCATGAGTACCCCACAGAAGCGATCGCGAGAATCGAAGCGAGACGAGAAGGCGCGCGACAAAGCCTATCGCCGTTCCCAGAAACGAGGCACGCCCAGCGCGGAACCCGAGCTGGTCACGGCCGGGGAGATCGCTGGAAACCTGCGCTCGATCGACGAGGTGATGGAATCCCTGTTCGCTGGCGCGAACATGGGTGAACGTCGCGCGGCGCCGATCCCGAGCAAGCTCTTCGTTGGCAGCCTCAGCGACGACACCAACAACGCTGCCCTGCGCGCTCACTTCTCTCCCCTGGCGGAGATCGCCGAAGCCGTGGTCATCACCGACCGCGCCACCGGCGCGACGCGCAACTTCGGCTTCGTGACGCTGGCCGATCGCAAAGACACGCCCGCCGTGATCGAAGCGCTGCACCTCAGTGAGCTCGACGGCTCGCGCATCGTCGTGAACGTCGCGACCGAGCGCCGCTGAACGTGCTCGCGATCTCAGCCTCGGTATGAGCCGAGGCTGGGGTTGATCGTGTCGTCGTCCCTCAGCCGTAGTGAAAGGCGGAGAGGCGCACGTTCGCGAAGGTGTCGTTGAAGGCGGTGCGGCCGCGGTCCTCCAGGGCTGCGCCCGCGACCACCATCAGCGGCAGCAAGTGCTCCTCACGCGGGTGCGCAGCGCGCGCGGAGGGGGCCGAGGCCCACGTGCCCAAGAGGCGATTACGCTCGGCCGGCGCCGCCGTGGCCGCATCGCGCAGCCAGCTGTCGAAGCTCTCCGAGGCCGCGCGTCCGGCGCCGCCGAAGCCGCGCATGTTGTGGTAGCTCATGCCGCTGCCCACGATGAACACGCCCTCGTCGCGCAGCGGCGCGAGCGCCTTGCCGATCGCGATGTGCTCGGCGGGATCGAGGCCGCGCTTGAGCGAGAGCTGCAGCGTGGGAATGTCCGCCTCGGGATACGCCACCTTGAGCGGCACGAAGGTGCCGTGATCGAAGCCGCGCGTCGCGTCGGACGCGGACGCAAAGCCGGCCGCCTGCAGCAGCTCGTGCACGCGCGCCGCCACGCTCGGCTCACCCGCTGCGGGCCAGGTCAGTTGGTACGACTCCGGCGGGAAGCCGTAGTAATCGAACAGCAGCGGCGGCTGCTCGCTCGTCATCACCGTCGGGACCGCCTCTTCCCAGTGTGCGGACACCACCAACAAGGCGCGCGGCCGCGTGGGCGTCAGCCCGTCGATCGTGCGCAGATAGTCGGACAGCGCATCGACCTCACGCCGGGCCACGAAGCCCAGGTCCACGAAGGGCCACGGGCCTCCGCCGTGCGGGATGAAGACCACCGGCAGGCGAGTGCTCTCTTGGTTTGCCATACGAGTATCTTGGTGATGTTTCCCCAGGCGCACCAGGCCCGCCGCTGACAACATGGTGTTCCATGGCGGAAACACCCGTAGACTACCAGCTGCTGGCGGTGTTCGTGGCTGTCGCGGAGCAGAACAGCTTCTCGAAGGCAGCGCGGAAGCTGGGCATCGGCAAGGGCACCGTGAGCCGTGCGATCGCCCGCCTGGAGCGCACCGTGGGCGCCGAGCTGTTGCACCGGACCACCCACCACGTCGCGCTGTCCACGGCCGGGAGCGCCCTGTTCGAGCGTGCGGCGCCCCACCTGGCGGCGTTGAACCAGGCGGTGGTCAAGCTGCCG
>DASUME010000852.1:0-5951 GCA_036277895.1 Polyangiales bacterium | reverse complement strand
GCAGCTGCTCTACAAGGCAGCTGCCTTTCGTGTTTAAGCGCGAGCGAGCGAGTCGAGGGGCTGTTGCCGGTCGAAGTACTGGACCAGCTTCTTGGTGATGTAGGCCTTCGCGGGGCTGCGCCAGAGCATGCCTGGGTCGGGGCCGGTCACGTGGACCTTGTCGGCCAGGATCTTCACCGTCGCGTCGATACCCACGACCGTGTACTTGCCCGTGAGCCGGAACGCGTCGTCGCCGCTCCAGGTCACGCTCATGCCGTGCTTGTTCTGCAGGTAGTCGGCGAGCGCTTTGGCGCGCGCCTTCGCTTCGTCGTGCGCAAACGAGTGCTTGTGCTCGATGTCCATGTCGGTTCCTCAGTGGATCGAGAGAACGTGGCCCAGGCGCACGAACAGCTGCACGTGGCCGCTGAGCCCGCGGATGCGCAGCTTGCGCTCCCACAGCGCACGCGCGAGCGACCTTGCCACGGGCGAACGGTAGTCGGGCAAAAACGGGAGCCGCGGGTGGTTCGGCAGGCGCGACAGGTCGATCAAGGCTTCGCCTGGCCCGCGCACCACCAGGTCCGGCACCCCGTGCAGGCCGCTGTGCACGGTGAGCTGACCGTCCCGGAAGCGCAGCGTGATCGTGGTGCCCGCGTCTTCTGCGACCAGCGCCACGCGGCCGCGCATGGCGGCGAGCGTGCGCTTCTTGTCCGGGTGGTCCGCCAGGTTCTGACGGATCAGCTCGGAGATCACGATCGCGAACGCGTCACTCTCCGCGGCGGGGTCGAGTGTCACCATGCTCAAGCCAGGAACTGGGTGTCGATCGTCTTCGCGCTGAGCACCAGCTGCTTGCTGCCCTCGACGTCCTTGATGATCGTCGGCAGGTGCCCCCTGGTGAGCCGGAGCTGGCCTTGCAGCATCGCCTTGATCGGGTCGGTGGCGCCCGTCATCACGGCCTTCCACTGCAGGTAGCTGGCCTCGATCACGAACGGCGCCTTCGCCAGCGCTGCCTGGTCGTCGTACGCGACGGCCTTGCACTGGCCGCGCTCGAGGTCGAGCACGATCGCCTGCGGTGCGTCGATGCCCAGCGCCGGATCGGCCTTGCAGACGAGGGCGATCGCGCCCTGATCCCAGCCGGCGGCGGTCTGCTTGTAGAGCGGGTTGGCGTTGATGGCGTCGCGGTAGGCTTCCGCCCAGGTGGCCGATGGGAAGACGAGGGACATGGCCCGGCGTACGTATCGCGCGTGCCCGTGATAGACAAGCGCTGGTGGCCAGCATCAAATCGTCCCTGCTCGCGGAGCACGGCTTCCGGCATGGCTTCTCGCTGCGCACGGGCGGCGTCAGCGTGGGGCCCTACGCGAGCCTGAACCTCGGCCGAAACGTCGGTGACGATCCGCTCGCGGTCGAGGCCAACCAGCGCCGCTTCGCTGCCGAGCTCGGCTACACGGCCTCCGATCTCTGCGAGCTCAACCAGGTGCACGGCGGAGTCGTGCGCGCGCCGCACGAACGCGGCCTCGACGGCGATGCGATCGTGAGCGTGCGCGAGCCGCTCGGCATTCGCGTCGCGGACTGCGCGGCCGTGCTGATCGCGGACCCGGTGAGCGGCGCCGTGGCGGCGGCGCACGCGGGCTGGCGCGGCGTGGTGGCGCGGGTGGTGCCGAACGCGATCGCCGCGCTGGGCGAGCCTTCACGGCTGGTGGCGGCGGTTTTCCCGTGCATCGGCCTCGACGCCTTCGAGGTGGGGGACGAGGTCGCGCAGCAGCTCGCCCAGGTGGCCGGCGAAGACGTGGTGCGACGCGGCCCGGGCAGACCGCACGTCGACCTGCAGCGCGCGGTCTACGCGCAGTTGATCGCGAGTGGTCTGGCGGTGGCGCGCGTGGAGCGGGTGTTCGGCTGCACCGTCTCGGAGCCCGCGAGGTTCTTCTCGTATCGTCGCGACGCTGGCGTCACCGGTCGGCACCTAGCCGTCATCTTGCCTCGGTGCTAAGCAGCCAGCCCGCGCGTCACGCGCATGGACTGGAGCAGGCGAGCAGCATGGGCTGGTTCACCAAAAACCGTCCCGACCAGGACGCCTCAGAGAAGCGCACGCTCGGCGCGGGCATGTTCCGCCGCTGCAAAGAGTGCGGTGTGAACCTGGTAGCGGAGGAGTTCACCTCGAACCTCGAGGTCTGTCCGAGCTGCCAGAAGCACTACGCACTGAGTGGCGAAGCGTGGATGGAGCTGCTCTGCGATCCCGGGTCGTTCGAGGAGCTCGACACCAACCTCTCGCCCAAGGACTTCCTCGGCTTCACCGACGGCACGCGCTACGCGGACCGCATCAAGGGTGCGCAGAAGAAGAGCGGCCTGCGCGACGCGTTCTTGGCCGGCAACGGGCAGATCTCGGCGCGGCCGGTGCAGCTGGGCACGTTCATGTTCCGCTTCATGGGCGGCAGCATGGGCTCGGTGGTCGGCGAGAAGATCACGCGCATGTTCGAGCGCGGGGCGGACCTCAAGCAGCCGGTGATCTTGCTGTCGGCCTCCGGCGGCGCGCGGATGCAGGAGGGCGTGACCTCGCTGATGCAGATGGGCAAGACGGTGTCCGCGCTCGGTCGCCTGCGCGAGCGCCGCACGCCGTTCATCAGCGTCTGTCTGAACCCCACCACGGGCGGCGTCGCGGCCAGCTTCGCGCTGCTCGGCGACATCAACATCGCCGAGCCCAGGGCGCTGATCGGGTTCGCTGGACCGCGCGTGATCGAGAACACGATCCGGCAGAAGCTGCCGCCGGGCTTTCAGACCTCCGAGTACCTGCTCGAGCACGGCATGATCGACCTGATCAGCGAGCGCCGCGACATGCGCGCGAACATCGCCAAGATCCTGTCGCACCTGCTCGACTAGTGAACTACGCCGAGACGCTCTCGTACCTGTACGGGCTAGAGGCGCGCGGGGTGAAGCCCGGGCTGGCGCGCGTTCGCCGCGTGCTCGCCTTGCGAGATCATCCCGAGCGGCGGGTGCCCTCGATCGTGGTCGCGGGCACGAACGGAAAGGGCAGCGTGGCGACGATGATCGCAGCCGGCGTGCGCGGCCGGGTGGGGCTGTTCACGTCGCCGCACATGCATCGCTTCGTCGAGCGCTTTCGGATCGATGGGCGCCCCGTGGCGGAGGCGCGCATCGCGCGTGCGGCCAGCGAGCTGCGGCGCGCGCTGGAGCAACCGGGAGCGCCGCAGCTCACGTTCTTCGAGATCAACACCGTGCTCGCGTTCGAGCTGTTCCGCGAGTGCGACTTGATCGTGTTGGAGGTGGGGCTCGGGGGACGGCTCGATGCGACCAACGTGGTGACCCCGCTGGTGAGCGTGATCTGCAGCATCGCGCTCGATCACACGGACTGGCTCGGGCCGACGATCGCGCACATCGCGCGCGAGAAGGCGGGCATCCTCAAGCCGGGTGTGCCGGCGATCGTGGGCACGCGCGACCGCGAGGCACTGCGCGTGATCACGGCGCGCGCAAGTCGATTGCGCGCCCCTGCGCAGCTGATCGACCGCGACTTCGCGCCCCAGCCGCGCGCACCGCTGCCGGGCAGCTTTCAGGCGGACAACTACGCGGTCGCGCTGGCGGCGCTGCGTGCGTTGCCGGCGCGCTTCCGTGCGAAAGGAATGCGTCGCGTGCGCTGGCCGGGCCGGCTCGAGCTGCTGCCGGGCGCGCCGGACGTGCTTTGCGACGCCGCCCACAACCCGCATGCGGCCGCGGCGCTGGCCGAGCACCTCGCAGGCCTGAAGTACGCGCGTAAAGTGCTGATGTTTGGCGCCATGCGCGACAAGCAGCACGACGCGATGATCGCGCTGCTGCGACCGCACGTGGACGCGATCGTGTTTGCACGCGCGCACACACCGCGTGCCGAGGACGCCACCGCACTGGCCGAGCGCTACGGCGGCGAGGCCTTCACGAGCGTGCCCAGAGCGCTGGTGCGCGCCCGGAAACTCGCCGGAAAGCGCGGGCTGGTGATCGCTTGTGGCTCGATCTTCCTGATGACCGAGGTGCGGGCGCAGGTGCTCGGGCTGCGTACGGATCCCTTGATCGCGATGTGACTGGCACGCCGCGCTGCGAGTCGTCAGGCTTGGTGCATGGCGTCGTCGGAGAGCAGACTGAGCGGAAGGCGCGTCGCGTTGTTCGAGTCGCGCTTCAAGGACGAGTTCGCCAACCTGCTGCGCAAGCAGGGCGCCGAGCCGCTGGTGGGGCCCACGATGGTGGAGGCGCCGCTCGCGCTCGGCGATGAGCTGAGCAGCTTCGCCAGTGAGCTGCGAGCGGGACGCATCGACGCGCTGCTGGTGCTGACGGGCGTCGGCAACCGCAAGCTTGCCAGCTTGCTCGAGCCGATCATGGATAAGGCCGAGCTGCGCGATCTGCTGAACAACATCGTGGTGGCCGCGCGCGGGCCGAAGGCGGTGGGAGCGCTGCGCGAGCTCGGCGTGAAGCCCACGGTGGTCGCGCCCGAGCCGCACACCTGGGAGACGCTGCTGGACGCGCTCACGGCCACGCTCGACGTCCAGGGCAAGCGCGTGGCGCTGCAGCAGTACGGGGTGCCGCACGAGCGCCTGACGCAGGCGCTGGAAGCGCGTGGCGCGAGCGTGGTGCAGGTGCCCGTGTATCGCTGGCAGCTGCCCGAAGACCTGGCACCGCTGGAGCACGTGATCGAGGAGCTGTGCAGCGGCACGGTGGACGTGATCCTGTTCACGTCCGGGCCGCAGGCCGGGGTGCTGCTCGAGGTGGCGGGCCGCATGGGGCGCGAGGCGGCGCTGCGGCAAGCGATCGGCAAGCTCGCGCTGGGCTCGGTGGGCCCGAGCTGCACAGAGGCGATGCGCAACCTGGAGCTGGAGCCGGACTTCGAGCCGGAGCACGGGAAGATGGGTCACCTGGTGCTGGAAGCGGCCAAGAAGGTCCCCGAGGTCCTCGCTCGTAAGCGCGCCTGAGGGCGGCTATAACTCGCGGGCGATGAGCGCCTTCCTGAAAGCATGCCGTGGTGAGCCGACTTCTTACACGCCGATCTGGTTGATGCGGCAGGCCGGGCGGTACCAGCCCGAGTACCGCGCGATCCGCGCCAAGGTCAGCTTCGTGGAGCTGTGCAAGAACCCGGATCTCTCGACCGAGGTCACGCTGCTGCCCGTGAAGCAGCTCGGCGTCGACGCGGCGATCCTGTTCGCGGACATCCTGCTCATCCTGGAGCCGCTCGGCATCGGCTTCGAGTTCACCAAGAACGACGGCCCGCACATCGCCAAGCCCGTGCGCGACGCGAAGGCGATCGACGGCGTCAGCGCCGAGATCCAGGCCAAGGACTCGCTCGGCTACGTGATGCAGACGGTGAAGCAGGTGCGCGCGGGGCTGCCCAGGGAGATCCCGCTGATCGGCTTCTCGGGCGCGCCGTTCACGCTCGCTTCGTACGCGATCGAGGGCGGCGGCTCGCGCGACTACAAGGAAACCAAGCAGCTGATGTACCAGGACGAGGGCGCCTGGAACGTGCTGCTCACCAAGCTGACGGACGCCGTGATCGACTACCTGAACGCGCAGGTCGACGCGGGCGCGGACGCGCTGCAGGTGTTCGACAGCTGGATCGGCGCGCTCGGACCGGCCGACTACGCGCGCTACGTGGCGCCGCACATGAAGCGCCTGTTCGCCTCGCTGAACAAGAGCGTGCCGCACATCCACTTCGGGACCGGCACGGCCACGCTGCTCACACACCAGCTCGATGCCGGTGGTGACGTCATCGGCCTCGACTGGCGTGTGGAGCTCGGGCCCACCTGGCAAACACTCGGCGCCAAGGCCGTGCAGGGCAACCTCGATCCGTACTCGCTGTTGGCGCCGCGCGAGGAGCTGCAGCGGCGCGCCCAGGCGGTGCTGGACAGCGCAGGCCGCCGTCCCGGACACATCTTCAACCTCGGTCACGGCATGTTTCCGGAGGCCAGCGGCGAGCAGGCCAAGGCGCTGGTGGAGTACGTGCACGAGGC
>DASUME010000851.1:0-4020 GCA_036277895.1 Polyangiales bacterium | reverse complement strand
CGTGCACTTCGGCGGTTTGTTCTCGGACGCGATGCGCGCTTGCTACGAGAGCCGGATCGCGATGCGCGTGTTGTGGCGCCGCGGCAGCTTCCCCGCACACGACGGCGACGCGCTCTATGAAGGTGTGCGCGAGCTCGACCTGAGCGACGTGTTGACGCCCGCGCAGAGCCTGAGCGTCAGCGCCACCGTGAAGAACGGCGAGCTGACGCACTCCGGCTTCGTGGCGCAGAAGGTGAAAGACGCACTGGTCGACGCGCAGCGCGCGCAGTTCGGCAAGCGCTCGGACGTCGACCGCGAGGACGCCGATGTGAAGGTCAGCGTGCACGTGGTGCGCGACCAGGCCGACTTGTACCTCGACCTCGCGGGCAGCCCGCTGCACCGTCGCGGCTACCGGCTCGAGGCGCGCGAGGCGCCGATCAAGGAGACGCTGGCCGCCGCGATGCTGCGCCTGGCCGGCTGGGATCGACAGCGACCGCTGATCGATCCGATGTGCGGCTCGGGCACGATCGCGATCGAGGCGCTGCTGTGGGCGCGCTCGATCGCGCCGGGCTCGCTGCGCAAGGGCCCGTACGGCTTCGAGCGCTGGGCCTCGCACGACGCGCGCAAGAAGGACGCGCTGATCGCGATCCGCGAGAAGGCCAGGGAGCGCGTCGTGAAGGCGGGCCCCGAGGTGCTGGCGCTCGATGTCGACGGCAACGCGGTCGCGCTCACCCGCAAGCTCGCCAAGCTCGCGGGCGTCGACCTGCGCTGCGAGCGGCTCGACGTGCGCGACTTCGTCGGCACCGACCCACCGGGGCACATCGTCACCAACCCGCCCTACGGCATTCGGCTCGAGCGCGACGAGAGCTTCGACCAGGAGCTCGGCGCGGCGCTGTCCCGGCTGAGCGGGCACCGCGTGTCCGTGATCTGTCAGGACCGCGAGCTGGAGGACTCGATCCGCGCGAAGCCAACCCAGGAACACGCGCTCTGGAACGGCGATCTGGAGTGCCGGCTCTTCAGCTGGGATTTTAGATAGACACTTGAAATGTCTTTCCGGGATTTTGATAGATCCTTGAAATCGACTTTCGCGCTGTATCGCTGACGAAACACGTTGAGCCGGGAGACGCACGTGAAGGCTGTTTGGTTTCTGATCGCCGCCTGCGCCGCCTGCGGACACGGCACGGGGGGTGGCCGAGGCGAGCTAGAGGAGGTGCGGGGCGCGGCATCCGGCGCGGACCTGCCGGTCGGGCAGGCCGTGTTCACCTGGAAGGTCGGCAGCTCCGAGAGCGAGGGCACGATCCACGCCAAGCTGCCGGACGGCCTCCAGCTCGACGGCACGTACAAGCAGGTCACCGACACCCACTGGACCGAGTCCTACGGGCCATACTGGGAGGCCTGGACTGCCAGCGACTGGGGTGTGCCGGGCGCCTGGTACACCGGTCCGCAGCTCTCGTTCGTGACCGACTACGCCGACAAGGCGCTCGCCAAGCTCACCGGCAGCGACGGCACCCGCATGCGCTGCGTGTTCGCGCTCAAGAACCCACCCCGCGGCCTCGCCGGCGGCGCCGACGGCGAGTGCCAGCTGTCGACCGATGAGAAGATCATCGGCGCCGTGATCTACTAACGCCGGCGTCTTCTCTTCTTGCGGGAGGGGAGCTCGCGCGGGAGGTCGTCGAAGCCGAAGCGCTCGCTGATCACCTTCGCGGCGTCGCTCGGGTCCAGGTTCAGCATCCACTCCAGCGCATCGCAGCGAACTAGGAAGCTCGGCAGCGCGACGAAGCCGAGCGCCAGCGCCAGCTCGCGGTCGACGGCGCGCGGCTTGCGCTGCACGGGTGCGTCGGGCGACACGCTCGCCAGCGGGTCGTCCTTGTCCAGCCACGCCTTGACCCACACCTCGCGGATGCGCAGCACATCCTCCTCCAGCGTGGCGCGCGCGAACACCGTCTGCCGTCCCACCACGATGCCGCTCTCCTGCAGCGCCGCGCGCTCGCGCTCGCTCAAGGCCTCGAGCTGTGGCGTGGCCTGCGCGCGCGACGTGGTGCCCAGGCCCTGCTCCAGCTGGTACGAGAGCCCGCGCAGCGGCGCGCTGTCGCTGACATCGATCGACAGCGGCCCCAGCAGCTGCGCCGACAGATCGCGCAGGTGTGCGGTGAGCCGGCGCTCGATGCGCGCGCCCGCGCCGCTCGCCACCCAGTCGGGCAAGCGCAGCTTCAGCGCCGGCCGCAGCAAGCTCTGCCCACGCACGATGCGCGCGACCTGCTCGCCCGTGAACGTCAGCGTACCGCTCGGCTCCAGCACCAGCTCCGCAAACGACGCCTCCACCATGCGCTCGACCCAGCCCGCGTGCTCGTCCGTGTGAGTCGCCAGCGCCGCGAACGGCGATCTCGGGTTCGCGTTGCTGCGCCGGCGCTTGTCGTTTGGATCGACGAAGCGCTCGAGCAGTCGCTCGTGGAGCACATCGCTGAGCTTGTCCTCCAGCTCGCGCGTGCGCTCCTGGATCGCCTGCGGCGACGCGAGCCAGCCGCTCTGGTGGCTGACGTAGGTCCAGGTTCGGATCTGCGCCAGGCGATCCATCAGCGCGTGCATGTCGCCGTCGAACTTCTCCAGCCGGCGCACGCGCTCCTCCACGTACGCCGTCGACAAGCGGCCCTCGCGCGCGAGCTGCTCGAACAGCGGCCACAGCGCCTCCGCCTGGTGCTCCGGCAGGCGCTTCTCGTAGTTGGGCACGCGGCAGATGTCCCACAGCGCGCGCATACGCAGCTCGTCGAGCTCGTCGGCCACGCCGGGCCGCTTGGCCATGCAGCGCAGCACCTCGATGTCATCACCCTCGGGCGAGGGGCGCAGGCTGTCGTCGCGTGGCCGGCGCGCGAGGCTCCGTAGCAAGGCGTCGAGGCTGCTGTAGTCGAGCTCGGCGTTGCGGTAGTATGCGAAGCGCTGCGCGGGAAAACGATGTTGCTCCAGCATCTGCACCAGGCCGCGCGAGAGCTCGGGCTCCGGGTTCAGCGTGCCGAACGTGCCGTCGCGCAGGTGACGCCCGGCTCTTCCGGCGATCTGCGCCAGCTCGGAGGGCTCGAGGTCGCGCGTCTCGAAGCCGTCGAACTTCACGGTGCCCGCGAGCGCCACGTGATCGATGTCGAGGTTGAGGCCCATGCCGATCGCGTCGGTGGCGACCAGGAAGTCGACCTCGCCTGCCTGGTAGAGCGCCACCTGCGCGTTGCGCACGCGCGGCGAGAGCGCACCCAGCACCACGGCCGCCCCGCCGCGTCGACGGCGCAGCGCATCCGCCAGCCGATACACCTCGGGCATGCTGAACGCGACCACCGCGCTGCGCTTGGGCAGCGTACGCAGCGAGCTCGGACCGATGTGGCGAAGCTCGCTCAGGCGCGGCAGCTTCACCACCTCCAGCTCCGGCAGCTGCCTGCGCAGCAAGCCCTCGACCGACGCCGCGCCGAGGAACCAGGTCTCGCGCGTGCCGCGCGCGTGCAGCATACGCTCGGTGAACACGTGGCCGCGCTCGGGGTGCCCGACCAGCTGGATCTCGTCGACGGCCAGGAACTCCGCGCGCGCGTCGCGCGGCATCGCCTCGGCGGTGCACACCCAGTAGCGTGCACGCGGCGGTACGCGCTTCTCTTCGCCGGTCACCAGCGCCACCGCTTGTTCGCCCACGCGCGTGCTGACGCGGTCGTAGACCTCGCGCGCGAGCAAGCGCAGCGGCAATCCGATTACGCCCGTCTCGAACTCGAGCATGCGCTCGATCGCGCGATGCGTCTTGCCTGTGTTCGTCGGTCCGAGGACCGCGACCAGCGCGCTCATTCAGCCAGGGTAGCCTTGCTTCACGCGACGTGCCCGCCTCAGGGCGGCCCGGGACAAGCTTCGTCGGTCTGGTGCATGGTGTCGCCCGTGAGGATGTCGTCGTGCTCCACGACGCTCCAGCGCGCGAGCGAGGGGCCGTTCTCGGCACCCAGCTGCGTGCGGCGGAACACGATCTCCAGCGCGCTCCAGTCATCGTAGTCCGCGAGCACGTCGAGCGCGCCGTCGGCG
>DASUME010000850.1:0-9681 GCA_036277895.1 Polyangiales bacterium | reverse complement strand
TATTCCCCATCGATCGAGTCGTCCTTGCATCCAGGTCCTTGTGATTTCCTAGATCGCCGAGCGGACCGTGCAGTGTTCCCGTGATTGGACAAGGCGATGCGTGGCTCAGCCATGCAATCTGCTGGGTCTCGACGAGACTGCTGGAACCAAGTCGTCGCTCTCTGCGAAGGCTGCGCGCCGGCCGCCAGCGAGCACGCCGCGCGCGAAGCGGCGTCGAGCGCCCGCGAGAAGAAGTTCGATGCCGTGCGCGCTGCGCAATCGACGACACACGCGTTATGCACCTGCGCCGCACGCGGCCACGAATCAGTCGGCGGCAAGTTTTGCCAGAACTGCCGCAGCACCGCGGACGCGACGCGACAGTGCGCCAAGTGCCAGCAGCCCTCGGCCCGACCGCAAAGTTCTGCGGCGGGCTCGGCCTCGCTCTATTCGCGTTCTGGGTCGTACTCGCTTTGGCTGAGTCCGTTGCGCGCGCTTCAGCCGCGGAAGCGGCCCCAGTTTACGCCTAGCTTCTTCATGCGGGAGCGGAGCGTGTGGGGGTTGATGTCGAGGAGCTCGGCGGCGCCGCCTTTGCCTTCGATGCGGCCGTGGGTCTCTTCGAGTGCGCGTTCGATGTGCTTGGCCATCGCTTGATCGAGCGTGGGGAAGCCTTCGCTGGTGGGGGCGACGGGGGCGCGCGCGACGATGGGGGCGCTGGTGAGTGCGGCGAGCGCGGCGGGCGGCTGGCTCGGGCGCAACGGGGAACGCACGCCGAGGGCTGCGGCCATCTGCAGCTTCTTGCCGCCGCCCAGGATGGCGGCGCGCTCGATCACGGTCACCAGCTCGCGCACGTTGCCGGGCCAGTCGTACTGTAGGAGCAGCTCTACGTCTGCTTCGGACGGAACGAGCGGCGTGCCACCGAGGCGCTTGCCTGCGCGCCACGCGAAGTGGGCGGCGAGCGCAGGGATGTCGCTCGGGCGCTCGCGCAGCGGCGGCAGGAAGATCGGGAACACGCTCATGCGGTACCAGAGGTCTTCGCGGAACGTGCCGGCGGCCACCATGTCTTCGAGGTTGCGGTGCGTCGCCGCGACCACGCGCACATCGACGTGGATCGCGCGGGTGCCACCGACGCGCTCGAACACGTGCTCCTGGAGCACGCGCAACAGGCGCACCTGCGCATCGAGCGGCAGCTCGCCGACCTCGTCGAGGAACAGCGTGCCGCCGTCCGCGCGCTCGAACCAACCCTTGCGGGTGCCGGACGCACCGGTGAAGCTGCCGCGCTCGTGGCCGAACAGCTCCGAGTCGACCAGGCCGGGCGGGATCGCGCCGCAGTTGACGCACACGATCGGGCCCTTGGCGCGCTGCGAACGAGCATGGATCGAGCGCGCGACGACTTCCTTGCCCGTGCCGGTCTCGCCCATCACGAGCACCGGCACGTCGGTCGCGGCCACCTGCTCGATGCGCTCGGTGACTTCCTTCAGGCCGGCGTCACCCCCGACGATCGTCTCGACGATGTCTTGCCGCTCGAGCCGCGAGCGCAACGCACGGTTGTCGGCTTCGACCGCCTCGCGCAGGCGCGCGAGCTCGTGGAAGCGGCGGTCGTTCTCGAGCGCGAGGCGGAACGGCTCGAGCAGCCCCTGCGCCTTGCGCTCGTGGAGCTCGTCGAAGCGCTCCTCACTCACCAGCACGAACACGCCGATCGGTCCGTCCTCGTCCGCGAGGGGGCCGACGATCACGTCATCGCGGATGCCCTTCGGCACCAGCAACGGCAGCAGCGGCCGCTCGTGGGGACGCCCGTGCAGGACGCGCCCGTCACGGAACCAATCGAGCACCGCGTCGAGCTGCTGCTCGGTGTAGTCGCTCTGCACGTGCGGCGACAGCGCGTAGCCATCGACGCGCTCCTCACCGACCGTCTCGAGCAGCCGTCGCTTGGGGTCGAGCCGACGCACCAGCACGGCGTTGAGCGGCAGCTCCTGGCGCAGGTGCGGCACGAGCTTGCTCAGCGCGTTCCCGATCTCGGGGTGGCGGCTGATCTCGCGCCAGAGCTGCAGGGGGATGTCGACGCCTTCGAGCATGGTTGGAGAGACGGCGTACGCGCGGTCGAGCGGCATGGGGGAGCTTGCTAGCTCGCGTTGATGGGTGCTGGTCACGCCCGGATATCTCACGCTCGACGCTGGCTAGCACTTCGCGGGCCAGATCCCGCAGGCGCTCCAAAACCCGCACAATCCGATAAAGAACTTGAGGCTGCGCTTAACCGAGCGGCCGCAATTCCATCAAATATCATGGAACCATGACTCTTGCCCATGCCATATCCGCGCGGTCATCCGCGATATATCAAGGACCTCGTCGGTGCCAGCACGAAAACGCACGTGATTCCGGAGTGGCCACTTGCCCGTGACAGTTCAAAGAAGGTGGCCCAGGCCGTGCTTATACGCGGGACTTATTTCCGAGATAAACGGTGCTTCTACTCAAGAATTTACAGGCTGCTTCCTTCTTCGCGGGCCTGCTGTTGGCCACGACCTCGGTCGCGCGCGCGCAGAGCACTGCCCCCGCCGAGCCTCCTCCCTCGAACAACCAGGACATTTCCACTCCGCCGCCAGCGCCGGTCCCTGAGCCCATTCCGCCCCCTCCAACGGGGCCCACCTTTGTCGCAGCACCGGGCAAAGGCGTGACGGTGAGTAACGCCGACGGAAGCTACTCGTTGATGATCCGTCCCCGCATCCAGCTGCGCAGCACGTTGACCAAGGACGACGCTGCCAGCCAGCTGGAGATCCAGGTGCGTACGCTGCGCCTCGTGATGGCCGGCAACGTGTTCACGCCCGACCTGAAGTACTACATCCAGCTCGCGTTCGGCGGGAACGACTTCGATACCAACTCGTCGCCCATCTTCGATGCTTTCATCGAGTACACGAAGTTCCGCGACTTCAACATCCGCCTCGGCCAGTACTTCGTGCCGTTCGACCGCGCGCGGACGACGCGCGAGTTCGGCCTGCAGTTCGTCGACCGCCAGGGTGTGGTCCGCGAGCTGACCCTCGATCGCGACATCGGCATCATGCTCTCGTCCCAAGACGTGCTCGGCCTCGGCAATCGCCTCGGCTATCACCTCTTCGTCGGCAGCGGCGATGGCCGCAACCGCTTCGCGGACAGCAAGAACGTCAACGGTCCGCAGAAGCCCGGGGCGCTGTTCATCGCGCGCTTGCTGGCGCGGCCGTTCGGGGCCTTCGACGACGACCTCGAGGGCGACACCACGCGCACGCCCAAGCCCAAGCTGATGATCGGCGTGGCCGCCGGCTACAACCTCTCCAGCGATCGCGACCACAGCACCTTCGGCACCACGTACACCCTCGGCACCTTCAACTACGTGCACGCGGCCGCGGACATAGTCTTCAAGTGGAAGGGCTTCTCCTTCTTCCAGGAGTTCCTGTACCGCGACGCCAACAAGGCGAGCAACACGGGCACCGTCAACGGCATGCCCGTGACCGAGCGCTCCCGCTCGGGCTACGGCTACTTCGCGCAGGCGGGTCAAATGGTGACCAGGCAGCTCGAAATCGTGGCGCGCGCCGAGACGTTGAAGGGGAAGGACAGCGTGCTGAAGGCGCTCGCCCGGACCAGTGGCAAGCAGGTTGGTGGGGGAGCAAACCTCTACCTCAACAGCCACTACTTCAAGTTCCAGGCCGACTACTTCTATGTGTTCGGCGACGACTTCGGACGTGGACAGCACGTCGCCCGTCTGCAATTCGACGCCAGCTTCTGAGCGCCTCCAACGGTGATGACCATGACCAAGCAACTCGTCTCGATCTTCTCTCTCGCTCTCTCCCTGACCGCATGTGGCGGGGACAAGCCCGCGGCCGACAACAAGGCAACGGGCGCGGAGCAGGCCCTCTCGCCGGTGGAGCTGCTCAACGTCTCGTACGACCCCACCCGCGAGCTGTACGAGCAGTACAACAAGGAGTTCGGCGCGTTCTGGAAGAAGACCAAGGGCCAGGACGTGACCATCCGTCAGTCACACGGCGGCTCCGGCAAGCAGGCGCGCGCGGTGATCGACGGCCTCGAGGCCGACGTGGTCACGCTGGCGCTCGCCTTCGACGTCGACGCTCTCTACGAGCAGGGCCCGCTGATCCCGAAGGACTGGCAGGGCCAGTTCCCCGAGAAGAGCGCGCCGTACACCTCGACGATCGTGTTCATCACGCGCGAGGGCAACCCGAAGGGCATCAAGGACTGGTCGGACCTGGTGAAGCCAGGCGTCGCCGTGATCACGCCCAACCCCAAGACCTCGGGCGGCGCGCGCTGGACCTACCTCGCCGCGTGGGGCTTCGCGCGCAAGCAGCCTGGAGGCAGCGACGCGACGGCCAAGGACTTCGTGAAGAAGCTCTACGGCAACGTCAAGGTGCTCGACTCGGGTGCGCGCGGCTCGACCACCACGTTCGTGCAGAACGGCATCGGCGACGTGCTGCTGTCGTGGGAGAACGAGGCGGCGCTGATCCTCAAGGAGTCCGGCGCGGACAAGTACGACGTAGTCGCGCCGCCGACCAGCATCCTCGCCGAGCCGCCCGTCGCCGTGGTGGAGAAGAACGCCAAGAAGCACGGCACGACCGAGGTCGCCAAGGCGTACCTGGAGCACCTGTACAGCCCGGAGGGCCAGGAGATCGCCGCCAAGAACTTCTACCGCCCTCGCAACGCCGAAGCGGCTAAGAAGTACGAGAAGAACTTCCCGGCGCTCGAGTTGTTCACGATCGACCAGGAGTTCGGTGGCTGGGCCAAGGCCCAGAAAGATCACTTCGTCGATGGCGCCAGCTTCGATCAGATCTACGCGGAACAAGGCAAGTGAACGACGTAGCCGTCGGCGGGGAACGCGTCTCGCGACGCCTCTCGTTGTATACCCTGCCGCGCATGCTGCTCGGTAAACGCCGCGTTCTGCCCGGACTGGGCCCGACCTTGGGCTTCACCTGGTTCTACCTCAGCGCGCTGGTGCTGATCCCGATCGGCGCGCTGGTGCTGAAGGCGTCCGCGCTGTCGTGGACCCAGGTCGTCGCCATCATCACCAACCCGCGCACCTCGGCGGCGCTGATGTTGTCGTTCGGCGCGTCGGCTGCGGCGGCGCTGATCAATACGCTGGTGGGCACGCTCGTGGCCTGGGTGCTCGCGCGTTATCGCTTCGCAGGGCGCACGCTGCTCGACGCGATCGTCGACCTGCCGTTCGCGCTGCCGACGTCGGTCGCGGGCATCGCGCTCACCTACGTGTACTCGGAGCACGGCTGGGTCGGCGGGCTGTTCGCCAAGATCGGCGTGCCGATCGCGTTCACGCGGCTCGGCATCGTGGTCGCGCTGACGTTCGTGGGCATGCCGTTCGTGGTGCGTACGGTGCAGCCGGTGATCCAGGAGATCGACGTACAGATCGAGGAGGCGGCGGCTTCGCTCGGCGCGACCAAGCTGCAGACCTTCACGCGCGTGCTGCTGCCCATGCTCGGACCCGCGATCGGCGCGGGCTTCGCGCTCTCGTTCGCGCGCGCCGTCGGGGAGTACGGCTCGGTGCTGTTCATCGCCGGCAACATGCCGATGAGGACCGAGATCGCGCCGCTGCTGATCGTGAGCAAGCTGGAGCAGTTCGACTACGCCGGTGCGGCCGTGATCGGCGTCGCCATGCTGACGGTGTCGCTCGCGCTGTTGATCACCGTGCAGCTCCTGGAACGTCAGGTCGAGAAGCGCTTCGGAGGAGACCCGTCATGAGCGGTCGTTCGATCGTACGCAGCGAGACCCCGCGCGGCTTCGGCCTGGTGCTGGTCGCGCTCGCGGTTGCGTTCCTCGGCTTGCTGGTGCTGGTGCCGCTCGCGGCGGTGCTGGGCACGGCCTTCCAGAAGGGCTTCGACCCGTTCTGGAATGCGATCCGTGATCCCGACACGCTGTCCGCGATTCGGCTCACGCTGCTCACGACCGTGATCGCGGTGCCGCTGAACGCGGTGTTCGGAGTGACCGCGGCGTGGGCGATCACCAAGTTCGACTTCCGCGGCAAGTCGCTGCTGGTGTCGTTGATCGACCTGCCGTTCACGGTCTCGCCGGTGGTCGCGGGCTTGTTGTTCGTGCTGCTGTTCGGGACGCGCGGCCTGCTCGGGCCCGCGCTGGCGGACACGGGCATCCGCGTCGTGTACGCGACTCCGGGCGTGATCATCGCCACCATCTTCGTCACCTTCCCGTTCATCGCGCGCGAGCTGATCCCGCTGATGCAGGCGCAAGGGAACGAGGAGGAGCTGGCCGCGATCACGCTCGGCGCCAACGGCTGGCAGACGTTCTGGCGCGTGACGCTGCCGAACATCAAGTGGGGCTTGCTCTACGGCACCGTCGTCTGCACGGCGCGCGCGATGGGCGAGTTCGGCGCGGTCAGCGTCGTCAGCGGGCACGTGCGCGGCTTGACCAACACGCTGCCGCTGCACGTCGAGATCCTCTACAACGACTACCACCAGATCGAAGCGTTCTCGGTGGCGTCACTGCTGACGTTGATCTCGTTGGTGGCACTGGTGATCAAGAAGTTGATCGAGAAGAAGGGCCTGATCTCGGCCCACGGCGGATAACATGAGCATCGAAGTTCGCGACGTATCGAAGCGCTGGAATCACGTGATCGGCCTGGACGAGGTCAGCGTGCACGTGGAGACCGGCGAGCTGATCGCGCTGCTCGGACCGTCTGGCTCGGGCAAGACCACGCTGCTGCGCATCATCGCCGGCCTCGAGTCGCCCGACAGCGGCGCCGTGTACTTCGGCGGTGAAGACGCCACCGAGGCGCGCGTGCGCGACCGCGGCGTGGGCTTCGTGTTCCAGCACTACGCGCTGTTCAAGCACATGACGGTGGCCGACAACATCGCGTTCGGGCTGCGCGTGATGGCGCGCGATCGGCGCCCCAGCGAGACGCAGATCAAGGCCAAGGCCGAGCAGCTCTTGCAGCTGGTGCAGCTCGACGGCATGGGCACGCGCTTTCCGGCCCAGCTCTCGGGGGGTCAGCGCCAGCGCGTCGCGTTGGCGCGCGCGCTCGCGGTCGAGCCGCGCGTGCTGTTGCTCGACGAGCCCTTCGGTGCGCTGGATCAGCGCGTGCGCGAGGAGCTTCGCAGCCGCCTGCGCAAGCTACATGACGAGCTGCGCGTGACCACCGTGCTGGTCACACACGACCAAGAAGAGGCGCTCGAGGTCGCCGATCGCGTGGTGGTGATGCAGAAGGGTCGCATCGAGCAGGTCGGCACGCCGGAGGAGATCGTCGATCACCCGAAGACGCCGTTCGTGAACGAGTTCGTCGGCGACGTGAACACGCTGCGCGGCGTGATCGACGATGGCTTCGCACAGATCGGCGCGCTGCGCGTGCCGGCGCAGGGCCACCCGACGGGCACCAAGGTGCGCGCGTACGTGCGCACCTACGATCTCAAGATGTGGCGCGATGAGGCGGGCATCGCGACGGTCACGCACATGAACGCGCTCGGCGACAAGGTGAAGGTCAGTACCAAGCTCGACGGTGCCGGCGAGCTGCTCGCGCAGTTCCCGCGTCGCTCGTCACTGCTGCGTGGCGTGGAGCCCGGATGCCGGGTCGCCGTCGAAGTCACCCTCGCGCGCATCTACCCCGAGTGAGCGCCGGCGCTCCGCGAAGAAGCGCACCGCGCTGAGCAGCGCGGCGAAGGCCAGCCAGCCGAACAGGCTCGCGCGCGGACCGCGCTCCGAGACGAACGGCAGGGCCACCAGACCGAGTGCCGTGACGACCGCTAGCAGGGCTCTCATCTTGGGACGCTAGCGCAAGCTTCGTTCCACTCGAAATCGGCATGATTTCAAGAGCCGATGTGCCGTGGTGTGCCAGCCTGCTTTGGCGGTGCGACCGAGGCGTCACTCCGCGTAGATCATCTTCTTGGTCATGCCGCCGTCGGCCACGAAGTTCTGGCCGGTGACGAAGGCCGCCTCGGCCGAGACCAGAAATGCGATCAGGCCTGCGATGTCCGCCGGCTGCCCCACGCGGCCGACCGGGTGCTGGGCGTGATCTTCGTCGCGCAGCGGGCCCGCGCTGACGCGCTTGGCGGAGAGCACGCGCGTGTCGACCCAGCCCGGGCTGACCGCGTTCACACGGATGTGCGGCCCGAGGCTGATCGAGAGCGCGTGCGTCAGCGAGAGCAGCGCGCCCTTGCTCGACGCGTAGGCCTCGTGGTTCGGCTCCGACTGCAGCGCGCGCGTGGAGGCGACGTTCACGATCGCCGCGCGGTGGCTCTTGCGCAGCGCGGGGACCGCGTGCTTCACGCACAAGAAGGCGCTGGTGAGGTTCACGCGCAAGATGTTCTCCCAGGCGGAGAGCTCGAGCTGCTCGATCGGCGCGGTGTACGGGTTGCTGATCGCAGCGTTGTTGATCAGTGCATCGAGCGAGCCAAAGTGCGCGACCGTCTCGACCACGCCCTGCAGCACCTGGTCTTCGTTGGAGACATCGATGTCGAACACCAATGTGCGCTCCTTCGGCAGCGCCTCGAGCACCACTGCGCGCGCCGTGGCATCGCGCTCGAAGATCGACACACGATAACCATCGTGCAGCAGCCGCTCCGCAGCCGCCCGCCCGATGCCCTGCCCACCCCCGGTCACGATCGCCACCGGAGGGGCATAACTAGTTTCTTGGCGCATACCGGCAGGCTGCCGGACCGAAACAAATCACGCAACCCGTGAGCGTGAGCGCACGGTCATTCGTCGCGGCGGCTGTGGATTCGCTGGTCGAGGTAGTGGGCGGCCATGTCTTCGCGGAGGGTGCGGGTGCGGTCGAGGAACCAGCGGCGCTCGGACTGGAAGGGGTCGTTGCCGAGGGCGCGGTCGAGGCGCTTGAAGATGTCGAACTTGACGGAGAAGAACTTGAAGCCGGCGGCCAGGCCGTCTTCGCCGGCGGAGGGGCGGAAGATCCAGCTGGCGTCGCGGAAGTTGTCGACCATGTGCACGCTGCCGTCGGTGGCGATCAGCGCCGAGAAGCCGTTGCCGCGAAAGGTGTAGCCGCCGCCAGCGCGCGGCTTGAGCGTCGGGTCGGGGCGCGTGTCGACCTGGTTGACTGCCCGGGTGATCGCGTCCTCCAGCGCCAGCTCGGACTGACCGCGGCGCGGGCCCTTGGGCATGTCGATGCCAGCGTCGAGCACGCCGCCGGGCTCCAGCTCCATGGTGGACAGCGCGGCCGCACGTGCGCTCGGGATGGCGACGCTCGGCGGCCGCTCGACGACGACCGGCGTCGGCAAGGGCGCGTTACTCTCGACGGGCGCCGACGCGGCAGACGTCGGCCGCACCGGCTTCGAGGCGGCCTTCGCGGGGGCCGCGCTCACCGTCGGTGCGAGCGAGGGCTCCGCAGGCGCGTGCACCGGCTCGACCGCAGGCGCGTGCACCGGCTCGAGCAGCGTCACCTCGAGCGGCTCGACCGCGGGCATGGGCAGATCCTCCCACTCCAGGCTCGCAAACAGCACCGCCAGCGCGCCATGCGCGACGCCCGACAGCATCAGCCACGGCAGCGTCTTGGCCTGCACGGGTGTGCAAACGGAGGAACCGGGCCGCTATTCCGCGTGGGGTCTATACTCGGCGTGTTCGGCGTGCACTTGGGTGCCGCAGGGAGGCTGTTCGTGGCACGTCCTACCATCCAGCTCGTCCGCGCCTTGCGCACCACGGCCCAGCGCCTCGACGGCGGCAGCGCGTACAAATGGTCCCACTTTGGGCAGTGCAACTGCG
>DASUME010000849.1:0-13773 GCA_036277895.1 Polyangiales bacterium | reverse complement strand
GTCGCTGGCAAGCCAATTGATAGGGATCCGACGCTCACCCGGAGATCGGCGCAGCGTCAGTGCACGATTACAGCCAGGCTGCGTGCGTCGATGGCTTCCGCTTGCCTTTCCTGTGGTGCGGTAATACCTGGGAGGGGTCGTACTCGTCCCAGGAGCCAGCTCTGACGAACAAGAGACCACTCGCCGTGCGTGCGCTCGCGCTCATCACGACCCTGATGATCGCGCTGCCCGCGTCCGCCGATCGACGGCCGGTGCCCGAGTCTGACTGGGACGAAGCGACCAAGCTCACGCTGGCGCAGATCATCGTCGGCGAGGCCGACTGGCACGAGCCCGACCACATCGCGATCGCGTTCGTGCTCGCCAAGCGCTGGCCGCAGTGGCAGCAGGCGCGCGGTCCGATCTCGTTCTCGCGCTACATCTCGCTGTACTCGTCCGTGATGAAGGTCGACTCCAAGCGCACGCGCTGGGTGCGCGGCCTGCCCTGGGGCGAGATCGAGGGGCCGTACGCCAAGCGCTGGCACCGCGTGGTCGAGCTGGTCGAGGCGTTCGGCGAAGGCCGGGTCAAGGACCCGTGCCCCGACGCCGTGCACTGGGGCGGCGCGATGGACCGTCCCGGCAAGAGCTGGGAGCCGGTCAGCTGCGGGCTGACCAAGAACATCTTCTACTCGAAGCGCGATCGCCGCGTCGCCTCGCGCTGACGCGACTAACTTAGTGTCCGCGCCATGTGGTAGTGCAGCACGCCTACCTCGAAGAAGGGCTCGCCGTGGATCGCGTAGCCCAGCTTCTGGTAGAAGCCGAGCGCGCTGTCGCGGGCGTGCATGTGGACGTGGCTGAAGCCTCGATGTCTCAGCGCAGCCTCGAGCGTGCGCACGAGCTGCGCGCCGAGGCCCTTGCCCTGCGTGGCGACGGCCATCTGGAACAAGCGCCCGCCTTCCGAGTCTTCGGGGTGGAACAGCACGCAGCCGTGCACCCGCCCGCCCGAGTGTGCCACCAGGTGCAGGCTCTCGCGCTCGAACGGGAACGCCACCTGCTCGCGCGTGTGGCCGAGCGGCTCGCGCAAGACCCGGAAGCGCAGCTCCAGCTCGTCCGCGTAGAGCGCGTGATCGGTGCTGATGAACGACAGCTTCACGCGGCCGCGACTTCGCTGATCTGCACGAGCTGCTCGCGGCGCTTGAGGCGTGCCTTCACCCTCGGGCGGCGGCGTAGGTACGCGCGCAGGCACAGCACGTCGAACGCGAAGTAGAACACGCTGATGCCGCTCGGCGGGTTGCCGCTGGGCAGCCACGCGTACTTGTCGAACGCGTGTTGCCACCAGAACCAGCACTCGAAGCGCGTGCCGACCTGCTCCAGGAAGCCGACCAGGATGAACATGGCGAGGAAGAACAGGCGCGAGTCCGGCTCCAGCGCGACCAGCACCACGAACAGCGCGGTGCACAGCGCGCCGTACAGGTCCTGGTGCCACGTGTACCAGAGCCCCGCGTAGCCGATGCTGACGGCGAGCATCGCAGGCGTCAGCCAGTGGCGCGCGCGCAGCACCGCTGGTTCGCGTACGAAGTAATAGATCGCGCCGTAGAGCACCGCGTGCCCCGGTGGCACGTAGATCGGGATGTTCTCGTGCCGGTACTCGTACATGTGCAGCACCAGCGAGAACAGCGCCTCGCCCGCGGTCGCGATCACGACGCCGTACTTCATCAGCCCGCGCAGCCGCTCCGGCGCGCTGCGGTACATGGCCGCGAAGTAGATCAGCATCACCACGTTCGCGGCCCACGGGCCGTACGCGAAGTGTTGCTCGACGAAGGAGCTGTCGAGGCCGCACACCAGCACGATCAGCAACGGTACGGTGGTCCAGACCAGGGTGCGGCGCAGCGCAGCGGACATCGTCACTCCGAGCGAAGAGCGGTCACGGAGCGCAGAGCGCGGGCTGCACGACCCGCGGCCCGGGGCGCAACGCGACCGGAAGCTCGACGTCTACCACACCGGCTGGCGACGGTGGCGGAAAGGTGAGCCGGTGCGCAAGCTCGGTCACACAGCCCGCCACGGCGTCATCCGCGAGCTCATCGCGCACCACGCAGGCGGTGGCGACCTTGCCCTGCGCATCGATGCGCAGGCCGAGCGTGAGCCGGCCTCCGGCGGCGCCGCGGGCATCGCCGGACAGCAGGCAGTCCGCACCCGCTTCCGCCAGCGGGGCCACGCCCTCGCGCAGCGCGGGGGTAGGCAGCGCGCCCTCGGGCTCGGTGGTGTTGGGCAGGCCCTCGGGGCAACGCGTGACACGCGTGGGGGCGCGCGGGCGCAGCGACGTGTCCGCGCTCAGGTTCGTGGCCAGCGTGACCTCGCGCTGGGCCAGTGCGCCGAGCAGCGCGGCGAGCTTGCTCAGCGGGTAACGCGCCTCGGCGGCCACGAAGACCAGCGCGTTCGGGAGCTGCGCGAGCGCCGCCACCGCCTGGCCGAGGTCGAGCTCGTCGCGCGCGATCAGGCCGGTGGTGCTGGCGCCGCGCACGCTGAGCCCGCGATCGGTGGCGACGATCGCGACGCCTTCGCGCGTGGGCGCCGCGAGCGTGAAGCTGACCAGCGCGAGCCGCGCGCTGCCGTCGCCGTGCCGGCCCCAGGCGCCGAGCAGCTCGGCGCGATCGGACTGCTTGAGCAGCGCGTCGAGATCGTCGGCGGGCAAGGGCAGCGGGCGAATGCTGGACGCGAGCTCGGCGCGCAGCTGAAAGCCGGCGGGCTCACGCGCGAGCAAGCAGTCGGCGGGGCGCTCCCTGTCGAGCAGCTCGCCCGCCGAGCGCACGAGATCGGCGAACGTGGCCTGCGCAGGGAAGCGATCGCCCAGCGGTTGGGGCGGCGGTGGAGGTGCGGGGGGTGCGGTTACCACGGGCTTTGGAGCGCAAGCAAACGTGAGGAGCAACAGCGAGAGCCAGGAGCGCATGGCGCGAGTCTAACGCGGCAGATCGGCGCGGAAGGTATACTTTGCGGCCGTGCGAATCCTGCTGACGTTGTGGTGTCTGATCGCGGTGAACGTGGCGCGCGCCGACGACGTCAAGCGCCCGTTCAGCGAGGCCGAGAAGAAGCAGCTCGCCGCAGGGCAGCTGGTCACGCGCCGCGTCGAGGAAGAGAAGAACGGGCTGCGCCTGATCGGCGGCTCCAGCTGGCAGCTGATCAAGGCCTCGCCGGATGTGGTGTTCCGCGCGCTGCTCGACACGCCGCGCTACGACAAGATGTTGCCCACGGTGTCGCGCGCGCAGCTGATCAGCCAGGCGCCCGCGCTGCGGCGCGTGAAGCTGGAGCACAAGAAGGGCCCGCTCGGGATCGCGTACCGGCTGGCGCTGATCATCGACCCCGCGCGGCGCGACATCACGTTCAAGCTCAACGACGCCTTGAACAGCGGCATGCGCGCAGCCTGGGGCTACCTCACCGTCAGCGCCTGGGGCGACAAGAGCTTGCTCTCGTACGGCGTGATGGCGGACCCGGGCGACGGCCTGATCGTGGGCCTGGTGCGCAGCGTGATCCAGGACTGGTTGTTGCGCGTGCCGGAGCAGACCAAGAAGCACATCGAGAGCAAGGCCGGGCGCACGCTCTACGGCAAGTAACGGAGCTGCTGCGCGAAGTGGTACCGTCGCGCGCACCGACGCTCCGCGTTCGCTTGGTCCTTCGTGCTGCTGCTCTGGTGCCCGGCACGGGTGTCGCGTTCGCGTCGGTGACCTTGCACTACGCGACGGACGAGCTGCCGTCGGAGGGGCGCGGCGATCTCTTCACCGTCACGCGTAGCTACTTCCCTCGCGACGGTGATCGACGGACGCGAGCGGCTCAGCCCTTCGGGGTGGGCGGCAGCATCGGCGCGGGGTTGAGGTCGATCGCAGCCATGCGCAGCAGCGCGGACCAGAGCTGATCGCGGCCCTCGCCGCTGTGCGAGCTGAAGGGCAGGGCCTTCACGCCGGACTTCTTGGCCAACTCCATCACCACGTGCTTGCGCTTGCTGGAGGGCACCCGATCGATCTTGGTCGCCACCACGATCGCGCGCTGCTTCACGTGGGCCAGGAACTCGAGCAGCTCGCGCTCCTCGTCCTCGAGGCCGCGCCGCACGTCGACCAGGATGGCGACCCCGCGCAGGCCCACGCGATGCGTGAGGAAGCCCTCGATCATCGGGCCCCAGCTGATGCGCTCCTGCTTGCTGCGCTGGGCGAAGCCGTAGCCGGGCAGGTCGACGAAGTCGATGTGGGCGTCGCCGCGCAGGGTCAGCCGGAACAGGTTCAGGCCGCGCGTGCAGCCCGGCGTGCTGCTCGTGCGCGCGAGCTTCTTGCGCTGGGCCAAGCTGTTGATCAGGCTCGACTTGCCGACGTTCGAGCGGCCGGCAAAGGCGACCTCCGCGAACATCGGAGGGGGCAGGCCTTCCACCTTCACGGCGGTGATCAGGTAGTCGGCTTCGAGGACGTCGAACGGCATGGGCGTCGCCTCATGTAGCCCTTTTTCCACGGCGCCGCACGGCGCGCAGCAGCTCGCTCAGCTCCGGGGCGCGCAGCAGGGCGGCCGCGCCGACGAAGGCCGCCACCGCGACCGCCCCGACCAGCGCGTAGGCGCCGATGCGGGTCAGCTCGCTGGCGGGGTGGACCCAGTCGAACTGGGACGCGAGCAGGCGCGCGACCCCGGCCATGATCGCGCCGGCGACGCCGATCCGCGCCGCGCTGACGAGCACGCTGCGCAAGCCCAGCGGGCCGGTGTGCTTGCGCAGCGCGAACAGCAGCGTGGCCAGCTGGAGCGTGGCGGCGATCGCGTTGGCGGCCGCGATCGCGACGTGATCGAGCGGTCCCAGCAGCGCGGCGGCGATGGCGAGGAAGCTGATCAGGTTGAGCGCTGACGCGCGCACGGGCGTGCGCGTGTCCTGGTGCGCCGCGAAGACCGGGATCGTGGTGCGCACCAGCGCCACCGACCACACGCCCAGGCCCTGCACCGCGAGCGAGCGCCCGGTCTCGACGATCTGCACCGCGCCGAACTTGCCGCGGCCGAACAGCACGGCGGCCGTGGGCTCGGCCAGCGCGAACAAAGCGATCGAAGCCGGCAGCGCGATGAACGACGTGAGCCGCAGCGAGTCGCGGAACAGCGCGAGCAGCTGCTCGCGCTTGCCCTCGCTGCGCAGGCGCGCGAGCGTCGGCAAGGCCGCACTCGCGACGGCGAGCGCGAACATGCCCTGCGGGATCTCGATTACGCGCTGCCCGTAGCTCAGGTAGCTCTGCGAGCCGGTGGGCAAATACGAGGTGAACAGCCGCGAAAACAGCATGTTCAGCTGGTAGACGCCGAAGCCGAGCGTCAGCGGCGCGATCAACGCCAGCGCGCGGCGCACGTCCGGATCACCGCGCGGCAGCGCGAGCGGGGGCAGCATGTTCGCCGCCCGCAGGGAGGGCAGCTGCACCACGATCTGCAGCACGCCGCCGATCAGGGCGCCGATCGCCAACGAGAGGATCGGGTCGAAGCCCCAGCGCGGCAGCTGGGTCGCCAGCAGCAGCGGGGCCACAATCATCGCGATGTTCTGCAGCGCGGGCGCGAGTGCGGGGATCGTGAACTGGCCGAAGATGTTGAGCACACCCGTGGCGAGTGCACCCAGGCCCGCCAGCAGCAGCAGCGGGAACAGCAGGCGAGTCAGCTCGATCACGAGCTGAAATTCCGCCGGACGATCGCGCAGGCCGCCGGCGTAGCCGAGCGCGATCCAGGGTGCGCCGAGCACGCCGATCAGGCTGGCGAGCAGCAGCAGCGCCGTGAGCGTGATCGTGAAGCGACCGAAGAAGCGGCGCGCGGCGGGCTCGCCCTGGTGCGTGCGCACGTCCGTGAAGATCGGCACGAAGGCGTTGGAGACCGCCCCTTCGCCGAGCAGCATCCGCAATGTATTCGGGATCGTGTAGGCGATGAAGAAGGCGTCGGTGGAGGCCACCGGAAACAGCGCGGCGACCACCACGTGGTTGGCCAGGCCCAACACGCGCGAGGCGAAGGTGCCGACCGCGACCAGACCGGCGCGGCGCGCGAGGAGACGACTTTCCGACATCAGGTGCTAGAGAGGGCCTGTACCCCTGGGTCCCCGGGGGCGGCAAGTTCGGGGCATCGGCTTGACGCGCAAAGGCGCGAGGGCTACCTAGGCCGCTCTCGTTTCTGCTCGCGCGCCCTAGTGCGCGCTTCGACTTCGGTTCGTTTGCTCGCGTTCGACTACGGCGCGAGGCTCTGGAGACAGACTGTGGCAAGCCACAAATCCGCCAAGAAGCGCATCCGGCAGACCGTCAAGCGTACGGCCCGCAATCGGCATGTGCGCAGCACCGTTCGTACGTTCATCAAGCGCGCCCGCGAGGCGATCGGCGCCGGCGACACCGGCAAGGCGCAAGAGGCCTTGCGCGAGGCCGAGTCGAGCATCCGCAAGGCCGTGTCCAAGGGTGTGTTCCACCACAAGACCGGCTCGCGCTACGTCTCGCGTCTCACGCTCGCCGTGAACGCGAAGAGCGCCGCCTGAGCTGCTGAGCTCGCACGCCAGCGCCGGACCCGCTCGGGTCGCGGCGCTGTTCGCGTTTAACCTCGCCAGGTGTCGAGGCTCGCGGGAAGAGTAAGCTTTTGGGACCTAGGTGGGCCTGAAGTTCGGGTAGAGTCCCGCGTCGGAGTCCCCATGCGCATGAGCAAGATCACCGCAGCCGTCGCCCTCGCTCTGGCCGTTCTGGCAGCGTCCCCGCTGGCCGTGAGCGCCGCCGGGCTGAAGGCGAACATCTACATGACCCAGAACAAGATCCCGAACGGGCTCACCGAGAAGGGCTTGCTCGGGTTCGTGAAGTCGCACAACGCCAAGATCCTGCGCGAGTCCACCGAGGAGAAGCTCGAGGAGCGCAAGTTCATGGCGGAGATGGTCGTGCAGTTCTCGAGCCCGCCCAACGACGCCGAGTTCCACGTGAAGTTCTTCGACATCCACGACGGCCCTCGCAAGTACATCGAGGACCTGCCCGTGTACATCATGGACAAGAAGCAGAAGGTCTACCTGCAGCGCGTGAAGCTGCCGCGCACCCGCTTCAAGCCCAACCGCCGCATGGAGCTGGTGGCCACGGTGAAGGGCGGCGAGGTCGGCTCGCTGAAGTTCGGGGTCGAGGGCGAAGAGAAGCGCAACAGCGGAGTGGTGAGCTTCTAGTGAGCCTCGATGCGCTGATCGAGGCCGCGCGCGGCGGCACGTTCCCTCCGGTGAGCGTGATCGCGGGCAGCGAGCGCTTGCTGGCCGAGCGCGCGGTCGATGCGCTGCGCACGGCGGCGCAGGCCGAGCCGGGCGGCTTCAACAGCGACGTGCTCCAGGGCCAGGGGCTCTCGGCGCAGACGCTGATCAACACCGCGCGCATGCTGCCGATGATGGCGCAGACGCGCTTCATCCTGGTGCGCCACGCAGATGCGATCCCGGCGGGCGAGCTCGATGCGATCTGCGCGTACGTGAAGAAGCCGGTCGCGGAGACGTGCCTGGTATTCATCAGCGAGAAGCTCGACGGGCGCAGCAAGCTGGCGAAGGCGGCGCAGGAAGTGGGCGCGTTCCACGAGGCGGCGCCGCCGCAGCTGCGCGATCTGCCGCCGCTGCTGCAGGGCGAAGCGCGCGCACGTGGACACCAGCTCTCGTCCGAGGCGGCGCAGGCGCTGGCGGACGCGCTGGGCGCGGATCTGTCGGCGCTCGATGACGCGCTGGAGCGGCTGTCGCTCTACGTGGGCGAGGGCGAGCCGATCGAGCTCGACGCGGTCGAAGCGAGCGTGCCGCACGCGCGCACGGACTCGGTCTGGGCGCTGGTGGACGCCGTGGGTGCGCGCAACAAGCGTGCGGCGATCGCGAGCGCGGGCTCGCTACTCGGCAGCCAGGAGCCGCCGCTGCGCATCCTCGCGCTGCTCGCGCGCCAGATGCGCACGATCGCGCGCGTGCGCTCGGCGCTGAAGAGCGGCTTGAAGGAACAGGAAGCCGCGCAGAAGGCCGGCGCCCCGCCGTTCAAGGCGCGCGATCTCGCACAGCTCGCGCGCAAGTTCGACGACGCGCAGATGAGGCGCGCGTTCCAGACGCTGGCGGAGGCGGATCTGTTGCTCAAAGGCAGCAAAGTACCGGGGCCCCGGGTGTTGGAGAACGCACTGCTGTCCCTCTGCTCTTAACCCCTCTTCCACGTGGTCGTAGAGGTAGTCGTCGTCGTAGGCGTGGTCCTCGACGTGCGACGTGGACATCGACCCTTACTCCCGACTCTCTTGGCACCCGAGTGCCGGGGGAGTTGACCGTAAGGGTCCAGGACCAGGTCGCACGTCCAGGACCACGCCTACGCCTACGACCAAGACCACGACCACGTGGAGGGGGGGTTGCCGAAAAGTGGACCGCTGATCCCCGGCGCAGTAACCCGGGGGTCTGGGAGGCAGTGGATGGTCGATCTCGGCGGAGACGCGCGCGCCTTGCTCGCGCAGGCCCAGCGGCTCGCGCAAAAGAGCGGCGCGCAGGCCACGAGTGGGCACCTGGTGTTGGCGATGCTGGAGTCGAGTGGAGACTCCGGCCGCTTCCTGGAGGCGCACGGCACGCGCACGGCGTCGCTCTACGCCTCGCTCAAGGACGTCGACGGCGAGGCCAGCAATGCGCTCACGCTGATGCTGGAGCGCGCCAAGCGCATCGCGAGCCACTCCGGGGCGCGTCAGACCCTGCCCATGCACTTGCTGCTGGCCACGCTCCAGAACGCGCGCAGCGAGGCCCATCGCGCCCTGAGCGCGCTCGGGGTGCAGGTCGAGGCGCTGCGCGAGACGCTGGAACGTGAGCTCAACGTCACCAAGCGCGTACCGCCGCCGCGCGAGCGCCCCGAGCCCGCACTCACGCCGGCGCCGCTGCCGCGTACGCTGATCGACTGGGAGGCCCAGAAGCGCCTCGCCGCCACGCCCAGCGCGCCTGCGGCACCCGCCCCGAAGCCGCGCGCGGCGCCAAACGTGCGCATCGCCCGGCCCGCCGCGCGCGAGAAGGTCGAAGAAGAAGCGCAGCCGGTGGTCGAAGAAGCGCCCACGCCCGCGTACGCACTCGACGACAAGACGTTCCCGCTGCTGAGCTCGCTCGGCCGCAACCTCACGCTGGCCGCCGCGCGCGGCGAGATCGATCCCGTGGTCGGTCGCGATGCCGAGATCGAGCAGGTGCTCGACGTGCTCGCGCGCCGGCGCGGCAACAACCCGATCCTCGTGGGCGCGCCCGGCGTGGGCAAGACCGCGATCGTGGAGGGCCTGGCGCTGCGCCTGGTCAGCGACGAGGCCGACCGCATCCTGGTCGAGCTGTCCGCGGGCAGCCTGGTCAGCGGCACCGGCGTGCGCGGTGCGCTCAGCGACAAGCTCGCGCGCCTGCGCCGCGAGGTGAAGCACAGCAACGGGCGCGTGCTGGTGTTCATCGACGAGATCCACGCGCTGCTCGGCCACGGCAACGAAGGTCCGGACGACCTCGCCAACGATCTGAAGGCGGCCCTCGCGCGCGGCGAGCTGCCGTGTGTGGGCGCCACCACCGAGAGCGAGTACCGCCGCGTGTTCGAGCGCGACGCCGCGCTCGCGCGCCGGTTCACGCGCGTCGAGGTGAAGGAACCCTCGCGCGACGCCACGCTCGCGATCGTCACCGGCATCGCGCTCCACTACGAGCGCTTCCACGACGTCAGCTACTCGCGCGACGCGCTCGAGGCCGCGGTCGATCTGAGCGTGCGCTACCTGCCGGAGCTGCACCTGCCTGACAAGGCGATCGGCCTGCTCGATCGCGCCGGCGCACGGGCGCGCAGGCGGCAGAGCAGTGAAGTCGATCGCACCGTGGTGGCCGCCGTGGTGAGCGAGCAAGCGGGTGTGCCGCTCGATCGTTTGCTGATGCGCGATCGCGAGCGCCTGCTCGCGCTCGAGGAGCACCTGAGCGCACGCGTGATCGGCCAGCACGACGTGATCGCGCGCGTGTCGGACGCCGTGCGCAAGGGCGCGGTGGGCATCCACGGCCGCCGTCCGCTCGGCGTGTTCCTGTTCCTCGGCCCCACCGGCGTGGGCAAGACGGAACTGGCCAAGGCGCTCAACGACGAGCTGTTCTGGTCGAGCAGCATGACGCGGCTCGACATGAGCGAGTACAGCGAGGCGCACTCGGTGGCGCGCTTGTTCGGCGCGCCGCCCGGCTACATCGGCCACGACGACGGTGGTCAGCTCACCGAGGCCGTACGCAAGCGTCCGTACCAGCTCGTGCTGCTCGACGAGGTCGAGAAGGCGCACCCGGACGTGCTGCTCGCGCTCTTGCCGCTGCTCGACGAGGGCCGCCTGACCGACGGCCGCGGCCGCACGATCGACTTCACCAACACCATCGTCGTGCTCACCTCCAACCTCGGTGTGGCCACGGTGAAGCGCACCAAGACCGTCGGCTTCGGCAACAACGCCGACGAGGCGCACGGCAACGATGGTGCGCGTACGATCGAGGCCGTGCGCGCCGCGCTGCCGCCCGAGCTGTTCAACCGGCTCGACGAGGTGCTGTACTTCCCGCGCCTCGGTCGCGCGGACGTGCGGCGGATCGCGGCCGGCATGCTGCGCAACCTCGCGCGCACGCTGCAGCGCGAGCAGGGCATCGAGCTGGAGGTCGACGACAGCGCGCTCGACGCGCTGGTGGACCTCGGTGGCTTCGACGCGGAGCTGGGCGCACGCCCGATGCGGCGCACGATCGGCCGCGAGGTCGAGACGCCGCTCTCCACGCGTCTGCTCGAGGGCAGCCTGCAGGCGGGCGACCGCGTGCGCCTCCGCGGCGGCGAGTCGGGGATCGAGCTCGAGCTGTCCGCCAGCGCGGTCGCTTCCTGAGCGCTGGCGAACATCGCGTTCCGGGGCGGTCTCCGAGGTGAAAACGCGGGGTTGGCGCGTGTAAGAGGGGTCGCTTGTACCCGCTGGCCCCCCGTGCCAGAACCAGCTCCCGTGGTCCCCGAAGTATCCCCCCTCGAGGGACCGGCCGCGCCGAAGCGCGCTTCCGGTCCCGAAGACGAAGCTGGCGCCCTGCCTCGGGTGTTCGGCCGCTACGTGCTGTTCGATCGGATCGGCAAGGGCGGCATGGCGGAGATCTTCCTGGCCCGCGCGGACACGGCGCTCGGCGGCTCGCGGCTGTGTGTGGTGAAGCAGATCCTGCCCTCGCTCGGGCACGACGCGCAGTTCGAGAAGCTGCTGATCGAGGAGGCCAAGCTCGCGGCACGCCTCACGCACGGCAACGTGGTGCAGGTGTTCGACCTCGGCCGTGAGGACGACCGGCTGTTCATCGTGATGGAGTACGTCGAGGGCTACGACCTCAACCAGCTCTTGCGCGCGGTCTCGCGCCAGAAGATCGGGCTGCCCGCCGAGTTCGCGATCTTGATCGTACGCGACACCTTGCGCGCGCTCGACTACGCGCATCGCATCAAGGATGGCGGCGGCCGCATCCTCGGCCTGGTGCACCGCGACGTGTCTCCCTCGAACGTGCTCGTCTCGTTCGAGGGCGAGGTCAAGCTGTGTGACTTCGGGATCGCGCGCGCGTTCGGGGCGCAGGAAGCCGTGGGCGCGCCCGAGCACATCCCCGCGCAGGCGCGGATCGAGGGCAAGAGCGCGTACATGTCGCCCGAGCACGCGCGCGGGCAGGAGATCGACGCGCGCGCCGATGTGTTCGCCGCCGGCATCTTGCTCTGGGAGCTGTGCGCCGGACGTCGCCTCTACAAGGGCAGCGAGGCGGAGATGCTGGAGAAGGCGCGCGCCGGACAGGTGCCACCGCTGCCCGCGCGCGGCTTGCCCGGCCATGACAAGCTGCAGGCCGTGCTCGGTCGCGCGCTGAGCGTCGATCGCGACAGGCGCTTCGCGAGTGCGCAAGAGTTCCTGGTCGCCCTGGAGGAGTACGCGATCGAGCAGCGCATGATGGCGTCGCAGCTCAAGTTCGCGGCGTTCCTCGGCGACCACTTCGGCAGCGAGATGCTCGCGCTGCGGCGTGAGCGTGAGCTCTCGGTGCGCGAGATGCCTTCCGAGGTTCCGCCGCTGCCGCCGACCAACCCGGAGCCCGAGAGCACGGACAGCGGCAGCCGCTGGCGCGAGCCGGGCGCCGTCACGCGCGAGCCGATCCTCAGCGACCAGAGCGAGCTCGGGCACTTCGACTCGATGCCGGACTTCTCGTCGAGCGAGGTCGAGGACACGCTGGCGCGTCTGGAGCGCGAGCACCTGGTGCGCGAGGAGCGCCGCCCTTCGCGCATCACGCTGCCGCCGCCCAAGGTGCTCAACGACTGGCTGTGGTACGCCGCCGCCGTCGCGATCCTGCTACTCGGCGTGATCGGCTACCTCGTCAGCTAACATCGCGACGTGGCGCGGCTGCGCTTCGACGGCGGCGAGCCAGTTGCGGATCGCGGGGTAGGGCGCGAGCTCGAGCTGCGCCTCGTGCGCGCGGTGCGTGTACGCGTAGAGCGCAATGTCCGCGAGCGAGTAGCTGCAAGTCGTAGAGCGTCCACATGCGTATGCGATGACTCAGCGTGCGAGGCGCAGCAAGGCGCGAGCCGTGCTGGGGGCGAGCCCCGCTTCGCGCGCCGTGGCGACGATCAGGGGCAGCACGCGCGCGTAGCTCTTCCGTAACGCGGGCGGCAGCGCGTCGAGATGTCTGCGCACCGCTTCGACATCTCCGCGCACGACGGGCCCCGTCAACGCCGCCGGCAACCCCACCTGCGCGATGTTCGTCGCTACGCTCGCGAGCAAACCCGCGAGCGCTCGTTCGCGCTCGCGTTGGGGGATCTGTGCCAACATCGCCGAGGCATGCGCGGCGAGCGCAGCGGCGCCGTTCGCGAGCAACGCCGCGGCCGCGTGGTACGCCGGAGGCGGCGACGAGAGCACGAGCGGGCGCGCCCCGAGCACGCGCGCGAGCTTACGTCCCGCCTGCGTCGCGCGCCGATCGCCAAACAGCGTGAACGTGGCGCCGTGCAGCAAAGGAGGGTGCTTCGCGCTCGCGAACGAGAGCAGCGGATGCAGCACGCCCACGGACGCGCCGCGCGCGCGCAGCGCAGCCAGCTCCTCCACACCGCGCGAGCCCGCCGTGTGCAGCACGCAGCCGCCAAATTCGAGCTCGGCGGCCACGCGCGCGATCTGCGCATCGGGCACCGCCAACAACACCAGCTCGACGTCGAGCGCGCGCGGGAGCTTGCGGCCCACCGCGACGGGCGTGTACGCGGCCAGCGCGCGCTCGAACGCGCGCCCGACCTTGCCGCGCCCCACGATCGCGACCCTCATGCGTAGAGCTGGTGCTCTCGGATGTACGCACGAACGCCCCAGGGCAGCACCTGCGCATCGAGCTCTCCCACGGCCAGCTGGGCGCGCAGCTCCGTGGAGCTCAGCTGCGGAAACAGCGGCCCGCCCGCGTCGCCGTGTCCGCCGCGCGTGACCACGATCGGCGGGGCGAGCGCCCGGATCTCGTCGAAGCCCTGCCAGCGTGCGCTCTCGGCGAGGATGTCGCTCCCGATCAGCAGCCGCAGCTGATGGCCCGGGAACCGACGCTGCAGCTCGTGCAGCAGCCGCAACGTTCGACTCGTGCCGCCCAGCTCGCGCTCGATCGGCGACACCTCGACGGCGGGCAGCGCCGCAAACGCCGACGTACACATCGCCAGCCGATGCTCGAAGGCGGTCAGCGGCTTGCCGAACGCGTGCTCGAACGTGGGTGCCGCCAGCACACGCTCCACGCCCGCGATGCACAGCGCGTAGGTGGCCAGGAACACGTGCCCCACGTGCGGCGGATCGAAGCTGCCTCCGAACACCGCCAGCTCCGGCTTCACGAGCTCACCACCA
>DASUME010000848.1:0-5318 GCA_036277895.1 Polyangiales bacterium | reverse complement strand
GTCGATCGCGGGGCCGTTGAGCTCGGCCTCGCGCAGCTTGCGAGCCAGGGCCGCGAGTGCGTCCGCAAAGCTGCGCTCGATCTCCTGCTTCACGGCATTGCTGCGCTGGCCGAGCTCGCGCTTCTTGTCGCCGGGCACTTCCTTCATGCGCTTCATCAGCGCAGTCAGCTCGCCGGACGGACCGAGCAGGCGCGCGTTCTGCTCGCGCAGCTCGTGCTCGGTTGCAGCGGTGCCAAACGCCGACGCGGCGCCTCGCACACGCTCGAGCACCACTTCCCACTCACTCACGATGTCGGTCATCTTCCAGACCCCTAAAACGAAAAAAGCCCCGACTGAGGATCAGTCGAGGCGAAACGAAGATCGGCGCGCCTCGCTCAGCGGGCGATAAAGAAGCGCGCCTGCGGGCTCACTTGAGGGACTCGGCGATGGCCTTGAAGCCGGCCGGATCCTGGAGCGCGATGTCGGCCAGCACCTTGCGGTCGAGCTCGACGCCCGCCGACTTGAGCTTGCCGATCAGCTTGGAGTAGCTGAAGCCGATCTGGCGAGCGCCCGCGTTGATGCGCGCGATCCAGAGGCGGCGGTAGTCACGGCGACGCTGGCGACGGCTGCGGTAGGCAGCGGCCCAGGCGTGGCGGACCTGCTCGACGGCGTCGCCGAACTGGCGACCGCGCGAGAGGTGGAAGCCCTGAGCGTGCTTGAGGACGCGGTTACGACGACGACGGGCCTTGAAGCCCCTTTTTGCGCGCGGCATACGTTTGAATCCTTCGAAGGTCTACGGTGAAAGCGAGGGAGAGATCAGGCGTAGGGGAGGAGGCGCTTGATGCGCTTCGCGTCCGCGTCGTCGACCATCTCGTGCTTGCGGAGCTTGCGACGACGATTGGCGCTCTTGCCGATCATCATGTGGCTCAAGCCAGCGGAGCCGCGCTTGACGCGTCCGCTGCCCGTGACCTTGAAGCGCTTCTTCGCGCTGCTGTTCGTCTTCATCTTCGGCATGACGGTGTCCTACCTGTGCGCGGCCGGGAGTGGGATACCACCGGCGCCACCGAGACAGCGAACAAGCCGCTGCCCCGGTCGTTGGGGGGCGTTTATTAGAAGCCGGGCCGTACTCTGTCAAGTCGGCCACCAGAAACAGAAAAACCGGCCTTTTCACAGGCCGGTTTTGCTTGGGGAAAGCTCGCCTCAGGCCTCGGCGGCCCCGGCGTCCTCATCGTCGTCGTCGTCGTCGTCCTGGTCCGTGAGCGGAGCCAGTTCCTCGCGCACCGGCTCCGGCGCCGCGGCCTCGCCCTGCTTGGCGCGGCGCGCCTCTTCCTGGCGCTTCTTGACCTGCATCTGCGCCTTCGAGACCTTGGGTGCGAGCACCAGGGTCATCGTGCGGCCCTCCATGCGCGCGGTCGTCTCGACCATGCCGATGTCCTGGATGTTCTGCGCCATGTAGTCGAGCTGGCGCTGCGCGGTCTCCGGGTGCGTGATCTCGCGACCGCGGAAGCGACAGGTGATCTTCACCTTGTCGCCCTCCTCGAGGAACCGGCGGATGTGCTTGAGCTTGAACTCCATGTCGTGATCATCCGTCTTCGGACGGATCTTGATCTCTTTGAGCTCGACGATGGTCTGCCGCTTGCGCGCGTCCGCCTGCTTCTTCTTTTCCTCGTACTTGTACTTGCCGAAGTCCATCACCTTGCACACCGGTGGGTGCGCCTTGGGATTGACTTCGACGAGGTCCAGCTCGCGCTCACGCGCGTAGAGGTACGCCTCGCGCGTCTGCAAGATGCCGAGCATCTCGCCGTCGGGTCCGATCACGCGCACCTCGGGAACGCGGATGCGCTCGTTGACGCGAGGGCCGGAAAAGACGCGGGCGCGAGGGTCGAAGTTGGGCTTATTGATGGCGGAATCCTCCAGTTGGAAGGGAGCACCCTTCACGCAGTCACGAGAACAGGGGTGGCGGGATTACCCCTGGGGGTCTCGACCGGCAAGCCGACAGCCCGCGGTCCGCCCCACAGAATTCCCTGGAACGATAGATCCTCGCCCAACAATCGCAAGACGACGCGCGTAGACAGCTCGCCCTGGGTCCCGGGACGTGGGGGGTCGAACACGCCGACACGGGCCTCAGCCCCGGCCTTTGGCCGCCCGGGCCGCGGGGCGACCGGGCGACGTGATCTGCACGATCTTGGCGCGCAGGAAGCGATGGGGCTCGTCGTCGTCGCTCGCGAGTGGCCACAGGAGCTCGGCCGGGATGGTCGGGAACTGGAAGGGCAACGACTTGGTGCGCAGGTGCGGGCGCAGGGCCAGGATCGAGTCCGCGACGATCGTCGGCACGGTCGCCAGCCGGGCGCTGCCGTCGATCAGGGCCCCCACGTGCGAGAAGCTCGGGACCGAGCAGCGCACGTTTCGCGTCTTCTTGAGCTCGTCCTCGATCACCCCGCGCAGGTCGCCGTTGTAGGAAACGATCACGTGCTCGTGCGCGAAGTAGACCTGCTCGGTCACGGTGCGCAGCTTGGCGTGGCGCGGATCGTAGAGGCACACGAAGCCCGCGCGCAGCAGCGCCAGGCGCTGAATCCCGCTCGGCAGCTCGTCGGTCACGCTGATCGCCAGCTCGACCGCGCCGCTCGTGAGCGCGCTGGCCACGGTGCGAAACTGCACCGGCAGCGCGATCACGCGCATACCGGGCGCCTCGTCCGCGAGTACGCGCAGCAAGCGTGGCAACAGCCACTGCTCCGCGTCGTCGGACAGGCCGAGCCTGAACGTGCGGTCGCTGCTCCGGGCATCGAACGTGGCGGGCGCGAGCGCGGCGTCGACCAGCTTGGGCAGGTACAGCGAGACCTCGCGCTGCAGCCGCGCGCCGCGGCTGGTGAGCACGATGCCGCGGCCCTTGCGCACGAACAGCGGCACGCCCACCGCCGTGGTCAGCCTGCGCAGCGCCGCGCTCACCGCGGGCTGCGTGAGGTAGAGCCGCGCCGCCGCCGCCGTCACGTTCTCGGTCTCCGCCACCACCGCGAACACCCGCAGCAGGTTCAGATCCAAGTCTCTTCCATAAACTCCAGGCATGTGTCCGATACATCCTATTCACTGGAGCACTGAGACGCGAGGGCGCAGGCTGAGCTCCATGACAAAACAAGCTCAGCTCGGCACGCACGGCCCCCAGGTGTTTCCGATCGCACTCGGCTGCATGGGCATGGGAGCCGGCAGCTGGTACGGCAAGACCGACGACGCCGAGAGCGTCGCGACGATCCACAGCGCGCTCGAGCGCGGGGTCAACCTCATCGACACCGGCGACTTCTACGGCATGGGCCACAACGAGCTGCTGGTCGGCACGGCGCTGCGGGGCCGACGCGACCAGGCGCTGCTCAGCGTGAAGTACGGCGCGCAGCTGGGCCCGGACGGCAGCTTCCTCGGCGTCGACACCAGCCCCAACGCCACCAAGACCGCCCTGACCTACTCGCTCACGCGCCTCGGCGTCGACCACATCGACATCTATCGCCCGGCGCGGCTCGATCCCAGGGTGCCGATCGAAGAAACGATCGGCGCGATCGCGGAGCTCGTGCAGGCCGGCTACGTCCGCTTTATCGCGCTCTCCGAGGTCGGCGCCGACACGATCGCGCGCGCCACGAAGGTGCACCCGATCGTCGACCTGCAGATCGAGTACTCGCTGATCACGCGCGGCCCCGAGGCGACGGTCATGCCCGCGCTGAAGACGGCAGGTGCCGCGATGACCGCATACGGCGTGTTCTCGCGCGGCCTGCTCACGGGCAGCAAGCCACAGGGCAACGATCTACGCGCGAACATGCCGCGCTTTGCGCAGGCGGACAAGAACGCGCCGCTCGTCGAGGCGCTCGCCAAGCTCGCCCTGAAGCGCGGCGTGAGCTCCGCCCAGCTCGCGCTCGCGTGGGTACGCGCCAAGGGCGAGTCGCTCGGCGTCACGGTCGTCCCCACCATCGGCGCGCGTACGCGCAAGCAGATCCACGACGTGCTCGACGGGGCCGACGTCGCGCTGTCGTCCGGTGAGCTCGCGGAGCTCGAGGCCGCCGTGCCCGCCAGCGAGGTCGCCGGCACCCGCGACCACGCCGAGATCATGGCCCACCTCGACAGCGAGCGCTGAGGCGTCAGCGATGGAGATCGAAGCGGTCGAGCTCCATCACCTTGGTCCACGCGGCGACGAAGTCCTTGGTGAACTTCGCCTGCGCATCGTCACTCGCGTAGACCTCGGCGATCGCCCGCAGGATCGCGTTGGAGCCGAACACGAGATCGACGCGCGTGCCGACGTACTTGGCTGTGCCGGTCTTGCGATCGTGCGCCTGGTAGAAGTCCTTGCTGTCGTCGGTCGCCTTCCACTCGACCTCCATCTTCAGCAGGTTCTTGAAGAAGTCGTTGCTCAGCGTGTCCTCCTTCTCGGTGAACACGCCGTACTTGGCGCCTTCGGCGTTGATGCCGAGCGCGCGGAGGCCGCCCACGAGCGCGGTCATCTCGGGCGCGCTCAGCGTCAGCAGCTGAGCCTTGTCGACCAGCAGCACCTCTGCGGGTACGTTGAAGTCCTTGCGCTTGTAGTTGCGGAAGCCATCGGCCAGGGGCTCCAGCGCCGCGAACGACTCGACGTCGGTCTGCTCCTGCGTTGCGTCCGTGCGGCCCGGCGTGAACGGGACCGTCACGCTCTGGCCCGCGTTCTTCGCCGCCTGCTCGATCGCAGCGCCGCCCGCGAGCACGATCAGATCCGCGAGCGAGACCTGCTTCGCGCCCGCCTGGTTGAACGCGCTCTGCACCTTCTCCAGCGCGCCGAGCACCTTGGCGAGCTTGGCGGGCTCGTTGGCCTCCCAGTCTCTCTGCGGCGCGAGCCGGATGCGTGCGCCGTTTGCGCCGCCGCGCTTGTCCGAGCCGCGGAACGTGGACGCCGAGGCCCACGCCGTGGTGACCAGCTCCGAGAGCGTGAGGCCGGCGCCGAGCACCTGCTTCTTGAGCGCCTCGATGTCCTTCGCGTCGAGCGCCGTCTGCGCGGGCTTCGGCAGCGGGTCCTGCCAAAGCAGCTCCTCGCTCGGCACCTCCGGCCCGAGGTAGCGCTCCACCGGGCCCATGTCGCGGTGGGTGAGCTTGTACCAGGCGCGCGCGAACGCGTCCGCGAACTGATCCGGGTTGGCCAGGAAGCGACGCGAGATCTTCTCGTACGCGGGGTCGAAGCGCAGCGAGAGATCGGTGGTCAGCATGTTGGGCGCGATGCGCTTTTCAGGGTCGAAGGCGTGCGGCACCGTGCCGGCACCTGCGTCGCCCTTTGGTTTCCATTGATGGGCGCCCGCGGGGCTCTTCGTCAGTTCCCACTCGTAGCCGAACAGGTG
>DASUME010000847.1:0-2858 GCA_036277895.1 Polyangiales bacterium | reverse complement strand
CGGGCATGTCGAACTCGAAGACGCTCACCCGCGAGCTGCGCAGCCCGAGCAGATAGCGGTCTCGCTCGCGCACGAGGGCCTGGTGCAAGCGCTCGTGCACGCCACGGTCCCAGCGGCGCACCGCGAAGGCGCCGAGCAGGGCGCCCAACAACGCCGCCGCCAAGAGAGTCCAGTACTCGAGCATTGGGGTCGACAGCCAGGTCAAGCGGGCACCGTAGGTTGACGCTGCAACTAGCGGGCCAGCCAGTCCGTACGACGCCTACTCAGCGGGTGCAAGCGCCGGCACGTCAGGCACTTCCGATGCACTCTTGCTGCGTGGCTTTCGGAGGAGCGTGTAGAACACAGGCGTCAGCATCAGGCCGAAGAACGTCACGCCGATCATGCCGGAGAATACCGCCACGCCCATCGCGTGGCGCATCTCCGCGCCGGCGCCATGCGACGAGACGAGCGGCCAGACGCCCATGATGAACGCCACCGAGGTCATCATGATGGGACGCAAGCGTAGGCGGCACGCCTCCAGGACCGCGCTGACCGCGTCGGTTCGCGCCGCCTCCTGATGGTCCTTGGCGAACTCCACGATCAAGATCGCGTTCTTGCACGACAGGCCGACGAGAACGAACAGGCCTATCTGCGTGAAGATGTTGTTGTCCGAGCCGTCGAGCCAGACGCCGAAGATGGCGGCGAGCAGGCACATCGGCACGATCAGGATGACGCTGAGCGGCAACGTCCAGCTCTCGTACTGCGCGCTCAGGACGAGGAACACCAACAGCACACACAACGGGAACACGAACAGCGTGGCATTGCCGGCGAGGATCTGCTGGTAGGTGAGCTCGGTCCACTCGTACTGCATGCCGCCGGAAAGTTCCGCCTGTGCAACGCTATCGATGGCCTCCAGGGCTTGCCCTGAGCTGGTGCCCGGCGCGGGAGTGCCGTTGATCTCCGCAGCTGGGTAGCCGTTGTAGCGCGTGACGCGGTCGGGGCCGCTGCTGGCCTTGACGGTGAGCATGCTGCCGAGTGGAACCATCTGGCCCGCTGCATTCCGCGTCTGCAGCGCGGTCACGTCTTGCGGCGTCAGACGCTGCTTTGCCTCCGCCTGCACGTTCACCTGGAAGGTGCGTCCGAAACGATTGAAGTCGTTTACGTAGACCGAGCCGAGGTAGGCCTGCATGGTGTCGAACACATCGGACACCGATACGCCGTGCGCCTTGACCTTCGCGCGATCGACGTCTGCATACAGCTGCGGCACGTTGACTTGGTAACCCGAGAACATGCCACTCAGCTCAGACTGTCCGGCACTCGTGCCGAGGAAGCGCTGGGTGGTCTCATACAGAGCCTCCAAGCCCTGGTCACCACGATCCTCTACGTACAGCTTGAAGCCGCCGATGGTGCCCAAACCCTGCACGGGCGGGGGCGGGAAGATCGCGACGAACGAGTCCTGGATGGCGCCGAAGCGCTTGTTCAGCTCGGCTGCCAGCGCCATGCCGGACAGCTCCGGTGTGGTGCGCTCTTCGAATGGCTTGAGGTCGACGAAGACGATTCCCGCGTTAGGGCTGTTGGTGAAGCCCTGAATCGACAGACCCGGGAACGCGATGGCGTGCTCTACGCCAGGCGTCTCCAGCGCGATGCGCGACATCTCGCGAATCACCTCGTCCGAGCGCTCGAGCGACGCGGCGTCGGGCAGCTGTGCAAACGCCACGAGGTACTGCTTGTCTTGCGTGGGCACGAAGCCGGTGGGCACTTTGTCGAAACCGAGGTAGGTCAGGCCTAGCAAGCCCGCGTACGCGAACACTGCAACACTCGACCGCCGCAACACGCGACGCACGACTCCGACGTAGCCGTCCGCGGCCCTGTTGAACCAGCGATCGAACGGCCTGAAGAACCAGCCCATCGTTCGGTCCATGGCGCGCGTGAGTGCATCCTTGGGTGCGTGATGGTCCTTGAGCAGCAGCGCGGATAGAGCCGGGCTGAGCGTCAGGGAGTTGAACGCGGAGATCACCGTGCTGATGGCGATGGTGAGCGCGAACTGCTTGTAGAACTGCCCGCTCAAGCCCGGGATGAACGCGATCGGCACGAACACCGCGCACAGCACGAGCGCGATGGCGACGATGGGACCGCTCACCTCGTCCATCGCCTTGCGTGTGGCTTCGCGCGGGTTGAGGCCGAGGCCGATGTTGCGCTCGACGTTCTCCACCACGACGATGGCGTCGTCGACGACGATGCCGATTGCGAGGACCAATCCGAACAGAGACAGCGCGTTGATCGAAAAGCCGAACAGCTGCATCACCGCGAACGTTCCGACCAACGATACCGGCACGGCGGCGATGGGAATGATCGAGGCACGCCAGGTCTGCAAGAAGACCAGCACCACGATCACGACCAGCACCAGCGCCTCGAACAGCGTGTGCACGACCTCGTCGATCGAGGCCTGCACGAAGCGGGTAGGGTCGTAGACGATCTTGTACTCGAGACCTTCTGGGAAATTCTTGGACAGCTCTTCCATGGTGCTGCGCACCGCGTCGGAGAGAGCCAGCGCGTTCGAGCCCGGCGACTGGAACACCGGGATTGCAACGGCGGTCTGGTTGTCGAGCAGGCTGCGCAGCGCGTAGCTGTTCGCGCCGAGCTCGATATGCGCGAGATCCTTGAGGCGCAGCTGCGCGCCGTCCGGGCTGGTCTTGACGACCACCTCGCCGAACTCCTGCTCGGTGGTCAGGCGACCCTGCGCGTTGATGCTCAGCTGGAACTGCGCGTCGTTGGGCGCGGGCTGCTGGCCGAGCGTGCCGGCCGCGACCTGCACGTTCTGCTCGCGCAGGGCACGCACGATGTCGCTCGCGGTCAGGCCGCGCGCGGCGACCTTCTCC
>DASUME010000846.1:0-3530 GCA_036277895.1 Polyangiales bacterium | reverse complement strand
AGCGCTGCGTGCAGCGTGTAGGCCAGGCCCGAGACGACCTTCAACGCGCGCCGATCGGCGGTGAGCGCGTCACGCGCCCGCGGGTCGGGTAACAACCTCTGCTCGCCGGAGCGGGTGACGAAGTCGGGCGAGACGGTGGCGGTCAGCGTGTGCCGTTCGGCGATCCTCGCGTCGAACACCACGCGCGTGAAGGCGCCGTGCTGCCAGATGGTTTGGTCGCTCCTCCTGGGACGGATCTCTCCAGCCAGGCGAGGCAAGCGCTGCACGCGCTGTCCGCGCCAGTCGTAACGCCACTCACCCTTGTCCACGAAGTCGATCGCTCGATGCATGTAGCTGGAGACCAGATCGAGGTCATAACGATCCGCAAAGGTATTGCGGTACGTGATCACGCCACCACGCACGGTCTCTCCAGAGTGAGCCTCTCCATACGGAATGACCATGCGGACGTTGTTCTGGATCTGCTTGCCGTACTCCGACGTGAACGCGCGCACCAAGAGTCGCCGCGCCCACGCCTTGTCGAGCACACCCGCCTCGACCGCCGCGCCATAGGCCCAGTAGCCATCGTGGAAGCGAGGCACCTCGGCGCGGCGGGTACGGCCGAGGTCGTCCGAGAGGTCGGCCTCGACGCGGTAGTCGTTGTCTGCGTAGTCGAAGAAGGTGTCGGCCCCAACGACGATGTCCGACGGCGCATGGCGATAGCGACCGCTCAGCGTGAGCCGGTGCGTGTTGAACGATCCGACCTGATAGCTGACGTTCATACCGGTCTCGTACTGGGCGGACGAGACCAGGTTCACCGCGCCCCCGAGCGCGTCCGCGCCGAGGCGAAGCGGCACCACGCCTCGATAGATCTCCACGTTCTGCACGAGGTTGACCGGCGTATTGGCGAGCCCCGCGGCATACACGCGGTCGATCGGCACGCCATCCACGAAGAAGCGAACCTGCGAGTCGTAGAGCCCGTTGAGCGAGAAGCGGAACTCGGACCCAAGCCCCCCGAAGCGACGGATCGAGACGCCCGCGACGCGCGACAGCACCTCGCCGAGATCCGACGAGCGCTTCTTGGCCTCGCGCATGTCCACGATCGACACGGCCTCGGACGACTTGCGCCGCTGCCGGACCGCACTTCGACCGGACTGCGCCGTCACGTCGACGACCTTCTCCGCGCCAGCATCCGGAACCACGCCGGCTTCTGCGAGCACGGACTGCGCAGGCCCAGCGATGCAAAGAGAGAGTAAGGTTCGACGAGCTAAGCTGCGCAAGTGGCTCACTCCCGCGGATCTCAGTACACGGCGTGTGCGTGCCCGGGGAAGCCGGGGAAGGAGAGCGCCTCCTTCAGGTTCAAAGCGTCCGACGCGTCGTAGTAGCGACCCGCGCTGAAGTCCGCCTTCACGCCGATGATGAACGGCACGATCTTGCCGTTCACGTTGGTGGAGAAGGAGCTCCCGTAGGGGGTCACTGCGCCGATGCCGTTCGCCCTGGCGAACGTGCTGCGCTCGTCGCCGAGCTTGATCCGGGCCAGCGCCCAGTCCTCGCCGCGCAGCGTGGCGCGCTCGTTGTCTGCCGTGATCCCGCTGCCCGTGTACTGGAAGACGTACGCGTTGCCGTCGATGCCCTGCAGCAGGCCGCCGACGACGCCGCCGCTGGCGAGCTGGCCGAGCTCGACGAAATAGCTCGGGTCGAACGTGCTCTGCCCCTTGTTGATGCGAAGGATGCAGGGCTTGGGCGGGTTCGGGCCCGCGGTCCCCGCTGCGATGGAAACGGCGAGTCCAGGGTGGCTACCGAGGTACAAGTTGCCCGCGGAGTCCGTGACGTTGAAGGCGACGTTGCCGCAGCGCGTGTCGTCGACGTACGTCACGCTGTCGTTCGTGGAGTCGACGATCGCCGCGCGCACGAGCGGCGAAGAGCTCTCGTCTGCGAGCGACCAGTAGCGGGCCGTGAGGATGAAGCGGTTGCCGTCGCGGTGGATGAAGTTGAGCGCGTGCTCCTGCCCTTCTGCCTCCATCCCGGCCAGGCTGAACGCAGTAAGGATCTCCATCCGCAAGGGATGGAAGACGATCACCTGCAGGTTCTCGTTGTCGAAGTAGTAAGCTCGCTCTGCGTCGACGAGCTGGATCACGTTTCGACCGCCACCGAGGGTGCTGGTGATGCCGCGGGTCCTCAAGCTGACCTCCCCATCCTTGGTCAGCTTGTCGTCGCTGCCGAGTACCCAGCGCTCGATCGTGGGCTTGTCGTTGATGCCCACGTACACGACACCTTGGTCCGACACCGTGTGCGTCATGTCGTCGGGAATCTCGACGACTTGCGAGAGGTCGATGCTTCCCGCCGCGGACAGGTCCTTCACCACCGTCAGAAAGCCGGTGTAGCTGTCGTCGGTCGTGAGCCAGCCGCCCGCGATCCAGCGCTTGGCCACCTGTTGCGGGCCGGCGTCGATGCCTGCCGCGTCGACGACGCCGACCCCGCTGTCGATGGGTGGAGGGGTCTTCGCGTCCTCCCCGCGCGCCGCGTCGAGCATCGCGGCGTCCGCCGAGCCCGAGTCAGCAGGCGGCCCGTCGCGCTCATCATCGTCGCCGCAGCCAGAGCTGATAATGATTGCCATCAACCCAAGTGCCGAGACGAGGCTTCCCCGCGGCCACCACATTTCCCTCATGAAATTGCTCATGACGCGCTCTATAGTCGCACCTCGACCGCGCCGAAAGTGCTTTTCATTATCAACAACGGAAAAATGTGACCTGGCCCGGCGCCGTCTCCATGCGACGACACCCCCAGGCTGAGCGCAGAGAGCCTCGTCGGCTGCGAGCTGACCTTTCGACTCCTTCGACTTCGTCCTGGAGGGCCGGTCGCGCTTCGTGCAGCGGCTGCGAGGGCCAGACTTTCCGGAACCTGCACTTGCCGCCCGCGCCGCGACGCAGCCAAGCGAGCGCCAGAGCCACCGAGACGCAGGTCACGTTCAGCCAGAAGGTGTAGTCGAGGGCGAAGCGCACTTGCTGCCCGAGCTGTGGGCGCGCGCTCGGCGCGGCAAGGAGAGCCCGTGAATGGAGGGAAGCATCAAATGCGCGCGAAGGTGATTCCGTGCGCGGCTCGGATTGCTTCCGAAAGTCCTCGGAGGCGCTCCGAGTCCCGCCAGAACGCGACGCACCATCAGCGCAGAAACGCGGACAGCCGGAGCTCGGGCAGGCGGCGCGTTCCATGCATGCGCATCGCAAGCTCGAAGCTGCGCTGCTGCGGTTCGCTCAAGACCTCGACATGCTCACCCACTCGTCCGCTCCGTACGAAGGCCCCCGATGCGACGCGCGAGCTCGTCTCTGCGCGCGCGTGGTCGAACTTGTCCTCGAGCCGCTTCATCGCAGCGAAGCTGCTGCAGTCCAAGATCGTGCGCACGCGCGGCGGCGACAGCGTGACCTGACACAGCAAGGCCAGCGCGTGCAGCGCCGGCTCGGGGTCACGCTGCAGCGCCTCGTAAGAGAGCACGCAGACGTTCGCCTGGTCCGCGCGGCGACGCCAGTCCGAGACGTGGCGAAACCAGGAGCCGTACT
>DASUME010000845.1:0-11246 GCA_036277895.1 Polyangiales bacterium | reverse complement strand
AGACCTCGGTCACCGGGCGCTCGAAGCGGAAGCTGGAGATGATCAGGTTGAGCCCCAGCGGCGGCGCCAGGTACGCGATCTCCAGGTTGACCAGGAACGTAATGCCCAGGTGATAGGGGTCGATGCCGAAGTGCGCGGCGATGGGCACGATCAGCGGCACCACCACGAAGATGGCCGCGAAGATCTCCATCACCATGCCGGCGATCAGCAGGAACACGTTGAGCACCAGCAGGAACATGAACTTGCTGGTGATGAACGTCTGCATCCAGCCGAGCAGCTGCATCGGCACCTGCGCCTGGATCAGGTAGCCGGTGAAGCCGATCGCGGTCGACAGGATGGCGAGGATCGCGCCGACCAGCGTCATCGACTCGCGGATGATGCGCGGCAGATCGCGGGTGAGGCTGATCTCGCGGTACACGAAGGCCTCGATCATCAGCACGTATAGCCCGGTGAACGCGGAGGCTTCGTGCACGCGCAGCAGGCCGGTGGCCATGCCGCCGACGACGACGATCGGCAGCCCGAGCTCCCACTTCACTTCCCACAGCGCCTCGCGCGCGTTCTTCACCGAGAACGGGATGCGCGGCACGTTGGACTTGATGCCGATGAACGACGAGTAGATGCTGAGCGCGAGCACGGTCAGGATGCCCGGGATCAGGCCCGCCAGGAACAGCTTGTCGATCAGCACGTTCGCGACGATGCCGTACAGGATCAGCGGCAGCGCGGGCGGGAACAGGATGCCCTGCGAGCCGGCGCTGGTGATCAGGCCGAGCGAGAAGCGGCGCGGATAGCCCTCTTGCAGCAGCGCCGGCATCAACAGGCCGCCGATCGCGACGATCGTGATGCCGCTGCCGCCGGTGAAGGTGGTGAAGAAGGCGCTCGTGCACAGGCACACGATCGCGAGCCCACCCGGCATCCAGCCGAGCAGCGCGCGCGACAGCTTGATCAGGCGCTTGGGCGTGCCGCCCTCGGCCATCAGGTAGCCGGCGATCGTGAACAGCGGGATCGTGACCAGCGTGGGCGAGTCGGCGAACTTCTCGCTGAAGACGTCGATCGCGACCGAGGTGATGGTGCCGCCCTGCCCGAGCGCGAACAGCACCATCGCGGCCGAGCCGAAGAGCAGGAACAGCGGCACGCCGATCGCGGTGATGGCGAGGAACGCGAAGACGAGTACCAGCGTCATGGTGCGTCCTTGGGATCGACGGTGCGTGCAACTTCGGTGGCCACGCCGGTCACCCCGTGGGCATGCACGTCATCGTGCGTGTCGCCCTTGGCCACGCGGATCAGCTCCCACAGGCCTTGCCCGAAGAAGCGCACCGACATGAACACCAGCATGACCGGCGCGATCAGCTGGAACATCGCGCCGGGCGTCTCCAGCTTCACGCCCACACCGAGGAACGCGGCGCGGATCGCGCAGAAGAAGCCGGGGCGGTCGCCGCCCGACTCCTCGAGCAGCGCGGCGCCGGCGTCGCAGACGTGGATGTTGCCGCTCATGTCGAGCACCGCGAAGCTCGCGGGCAGCTCGTCGCCGTTGATCAGCACCGCGGTCCAGAACGCGCGCGCGAGCGCGAAGCAGATCACGCTCGCGATCAGGCTCGACGCGCCGCGCATCAGGATGCGCGCCTTGGGCGAGACCAGCCGCGGCACGATGTCGATGCTGATGTGCTTGTCGGCGTGCACGGCCAGCGACGCGCCCAAGAAGGCGAGCCACAGGGTGCCCTTGGAGATGATGAAGTCCGACCAGTCCAGCCAGCCCAGCGCCACGTTGGCCCAGCCGACGCCGTAGTTGCTCAAGTTACGCAGGAACGCCTGCGCAAACGCGACCACCAGCATCAGCAGCAGCATGGCCGTAGCGAGGGCCGCTTCGCCGCGCGCGAGTCCGTCGTTGAAACGCTTCAAAACGATGCCTTCCTCTGCTCCCCGGAGCGGACGAGGCCAACGTTACGAAGGGTGCACCGCCCTGCAAACAAAAACGTTGCAGGTCAGAGGTTGGTGCGGAAGTCAGACGCGTTGGGGCCCTTCTCTTTGAGGAACGGCCGGTATCGCTCGTCCCCCACCAGGAAGACCTTCAGGAAGGAGAGCCCGTAGCGCCCGACGGCGCCCTCTTGGGCGGACGGGTCGTTGAAGAGGAAGTGGTCCGCTCCGTTTACCTCCCACAATAGCTTGGGCGTGCCTTCGGACAGGCTCTCGTAGAACGGCACCTGTTGGCCGCCCGCGAGCACATCGGCGGTGGCGGCAAAGAGCAGCGTTGGCACCTCCAAGGCGCTGTAGTCGTAGGCTGGGTTCCAGGGGCAGAGCGCCAACACGGCCTTGAGGCCGGGCCTGCTGACTCCTGCCAAGAGCGCACCTCCACCGCCCATCGACCAGCCGGCAACGGCGAAGCGCGACGTGTCGAGCTTGCCTTGGAGCGGGCTGCCAATGCGCGCGTGCTCGCTGCGCAGCGTCTCGAGCGCATCGAGCAGCGCCTCGGCGCGCATGTTCGGCTGATCGGTCCCCGTGTTGGTGCCGATCGTGATGGTGACGATGCCGTGGGAAGCGAGGAAAGGCCCCCAGCTCTGGATCGAGCTCTGCGGCGAAACGAAGCCTGGCACGAAGGCCAACCCCGGATACGGAGACATGCCGTCCACCGGGTAGTGGATGGTCGAGTCCGCGTACGCGGGCGAATCGCGATAGCCCGCGGTGTACGTACGAACCGCGTACGGGCCCTTCGTCGACGCTGAGGCGGTGGTCGGGCCGAACACGTCGTCCAAGAGATCGTCGAAGGAGCCCGCGTCGTAGCCGCCATCGCGTCCAGCGTCCCTCGCTGGCGTGGTCGCCGGCTTCGCAGCGTCCCGAATCGCTGCGCTGGGCACGCTCGCGTCCTCGACCGCGTCGGGTAGCGGGACGTCCGTGCTCACCGGGGCGGTCGGCTCTTCTTGCGAGAAGCCCTCGACGGGGCGCTCGGCTTCTTCGCATTGCCCGGCGTGGCAGGTCTGGGTGGATGAGCACTCCTGGCCGATGCACAGGTCCTCGAGGACCATACGCACGTAGCGCGTCTGGTTCTCGACGTAGCCGGACAGCAGGCGCGCCACCGCGATCGTGCGCTTGTCCGCGACCGCGCGTGCCTCGACGTAGTAGCTGCGCGCGGCGTCTCCTGCGGTGGGCAGCAGCGCGATGCGATGCGGGAACGTGCGCTCCGAGGGCGCTCCACGGTCGTCGTGGATCTGGCGGCTGGCGCCGTTCGTCACGTCCGTGATCACCAGCGCGATGTCCTTCGACTGCGCGCGCACGGACGGCTCCGCGTCGAGGATGATCACCACCTGCGTCGTGTCCTCGGCGCCGCAGCCGAACATCACGAGCGCCAGCAGCGCGACGAGCCGCTTCATCGCCAGCTCAGCGTCATGTACGTCTCGTCCACCTTGGCCGTCGCAGTGCCCGCGTCGCGCGCCGCCAGCACGACGGCGGTCGTGATCACGCCCGCGAGCACGACACCGGTCATCCCCCACACCCACGGCCGCTTCCACAGGGGCCGGTCCGATCGCTCTGGCGTGGCGACGGCCAGCTCACCCTCGTGCGGTGCTTCCACGCGCGGGCCCGGCGCCGGCTGCGCGACCTGCGGCACGGGCGCGCTCAGCGAGCGCAACTTGCGGATGCGCGACTCGACGAACTCGCGGTTGTCCGCGCCGGGCTCGGCGGCGAGGTACGCCTCGTAGGCCTCGATCGCGCGTGCGTACTGCGCGTCGCCGTCGGCGGCACGGCCGATGTTGAACATCAGCTTGGCGTGAGGGCTCTTCGCGTGTGCGCGCTCGAACCAGGCCAGTGCCTCCGCGAACTGGCCACGCTCGTAGGCCTCGAGCCCCGCGTCGAAGGCCGCGCGCGCGTCGGGATCGACGGCCTGTTGCGCGCTTGCAGACGCGGCCGCGAAGCCCGCCCAGACAAACCCGCACAGCCCAAGGACGAACGCCAACTGCAGTCTGCGCATGCGCCCGGGCTACTAACACACCGACCCGCCGCACAGCGCGGCGGCAAGCCGCGATTGGCGCCTCAGGATGTTCACATGAGCGCGCCGGCAAAGCTGCGTGATGGGGCTTACTTCGGCGTGGCGGCGACCGTCTTCTTCACCTTCTCGAGCAGCTCCTTGGACCAGAGCTTGCCGGTGCTGCGCTTGATCAGCTCGTCGTTGACCTTGGTCCAGGCTTCTTTCTGGGCGGGGGTACCGGCGGTCTCGAACTCCTTCAGGCCGCGGCTGAGCAAGGTCTTGTAGGCCTTGGCGTCCTCGCTCTGGATCTGCGCGATCAGGGCGGCGTGGGCCTTCTTGCCGGACTCGAGCAGCACCTTCTGGTGATCCGGGGGGATGGTCTTGAACAGGTCCTCGCGGATCAAGGTGGCGCCCACGATCGCGACCGTGGCCTCCTTGCTCACGTGATCGACATAGCGGAACCACTGCAGCGCCACCGCGGCGATCGCCGAGGCCACCACGGTGTCGATCATGCCGGTCTGGAGGGCCGGAAAGACCTCGGGGATGCCGAGCGGGATGCCGTTGGCGCCGATGATCTTCATCAGCTCGGGCAGCGAGTTGTCTTCGCGCGGGACCCACGGGCGCGTGCTCTTGTAGTCCTCGGGCTTGAGGATCGGCTTCTTGGAGAAGATGCGGCCGAAGCCCGCGTCGCCCCAGCCGAGCAGCCGGTAGCCTTCCTTCTCGAACATGCCCTCGAAGTCGGTCGCGAGCGTGTCGCGCGTGTAGTTGAGCGCCTTGTAGTCGGGGAAGATGCCCGCCATCTGCAGGATCGAGATCGGGCGCGCGATCTGGCCGAGGCCGATCGAGGAGAGGCCGGCCGCGTCCATCTGGCCGAGCTTCATCTTGCGGATCACGTCGCGCTCGTCGCCGGCGACGCCGCCCGGGAAGAACTGGAACTGCACCCCGCCGCCGGTGTCCTTCTTCAGGGTGTTGCCCCAGGCCCGGAAGATCTTGTCCCAGCTGCTGCCAGCGGGCGCCAGGCTGGCCATGCGGATGGTGATGACGTCACCCGCCGAGACGCTGGCCACGCTCGGCATCAACAGGCCGCACAGCGCCACCAGCAAGCCCCAATACAGCGCTTTTCTCATTCCATCCTCCGGCCGACGCGCGCGGTTTCTCCGCGTGCGAGCAAAATTTGGCGTGCGACGCGTTGCTTCACCGCGCGATTCACGCCTCAAAACCATTGGTCGCCCTGCGTGAGGTAGCGCTCCGCACGACGGCGCGCGACTTTGTTGCTCAGACGTACGCTCGTGCCCTGATCGGGCGCGTTGATGACCTCGTTCAGGAGCTGCACGAACAGGGCGCGGTCCTGCGTGTTCACGGCGTACACGCGCGCATAGTTCACCAGCATCATGTGGTTCCTGCGCCCCGTTCGGCTCAGGCCCTGCTCGAACAGCGCCTTCCCCTTCTCCGGGTCTCCCCCCATCGCCTTCGGAAACGCCGACTCCATGGAGCCGAGGAACACGTAGGCGCCGCCGTTGAAGTAGACATCGTCGAGGTTCTTGGCGTGCGTGACCAGCGCCTTCGCGGTGGGCAGCTCGGCCAGCAGCGACGGATCGTCCAGTGACATGTTGATCGCCGCACCCCAGGCGAGCCCGGCCCAGAACACCGGGCCGATGTCGTCCTTTTTGTCCTTGTAGTGGGCGGAGAGATACTTGGGCAGCGTGTTCTCGTCGCTGGCCTTGAGCGCCGCGTCGATGCCCTTGTCGCGCACGCGCAGCGCGTGTAGCGCCAGGTTGCGTGCGCGCTCGTAGAGCAGCCGCGCCCGCTGCCGCAGGTGATCGGACTTGTCCATGTCGCCGTTCGCGTAGGCGACCTCGTACTCGCTCTCGACCCAGCCGACGGCGTAGCCGACGTACGCCTTGGCGAGGTTCAGCGACAGCGCCTCGTTGTCGGGCGTGACGGCGTGGAAGGCCTCGAGCTGCATGATCGCGCCGGGGGTGCCCAGGCCGGCCATGTCGTAGTCCCAAAATCCATCGATCGCGGGCGCCGCCTCGGTGAGCAGACCGGCCGTCTGGTCCGCGGCAAACTTGTTGAAGTTACATGCCGGGAGCGAGGCGCTCAGCAGGATGGCCCCGACGGCGACTCGTAGACGATTGGCGTTCATGGAGCCGGTTTGTACGAAGCGCCACAGCGCCTTGTCAACACAGCGTTCCGTGCGCGAAATGCGCTAGGCTTGCCGGATGCGAGCGAAGGTCCTGTGGGCGGTGTTGGCGCTAGCGGTCTCGATCGGCGTGCCCCACGCGCGCGCGTCGATGGTCGAGGCGCTCGACCTCGAGACGTTGGTGCAGGAAGCCGACTCGGTCGTGCTCGCGCGCGTGATCAAGTCGTGGAGCCACTACGACGACCGCGGGCGCATCGTGACCGACTACCAGATGCAGGTGGAGCGCGTCGAAAAGGGCGCCGCGGCCCCGGGCTCCGCGGTGGTGGTGCGCAAGCTGGGTGGCGTGGTCGGCGATCGCGGCATGACGATCAGCGGCGAGCCCGGCTACCAGGACAACGAGCTGGTCTTGCTGTTCGGCAAGAACGGCAAGTCGTACCTGCGCCCCGTGGGCATGGGCCAGGGCGCGATGCGCATCACCGAGACGGACGGCCAGCGCTGGGTGCGCTCCGACTCGCGCGGCATGTCGCTCGTGCGCAAGGGCTCGACCGACAAGAGCGCCGCACCCGCCGTCGCGCAGCCGCGCAAGCTCGATGATGTGCTGGCCGAGGTGCACGCCCTGGTCACGGCGCAGCAGAAGTGACCTGAAGCCAGCTCGGCAAGAACCGGCGTGGCGCGCTGACATGACGCGCGCCTCGTAGTGCCCCGCTCTCCACGGCCGCCATCACGTCGGTCGCGCCTCCGATCAACACACCGCCGACGAAGATCTGCGGGATGGTCGCCATGCCCGTGTGTGCCTGCAGCGCGCGGCGAATACGGCCGCCCCAGTCGTCCGCCTGGTACGCGACTGCGTCGATGTCGATCGAGCGATACGGCATGCCGAGCGCCTGAAACAGGCGACGCGCGGCCCAACAGAACTCGCACCACTCGAGCGCGAACATCACCACGCCTGGCTCGCGCAGCACGTCGGCGACAAAGGCTTGCGCCTCGGGATCGACCACCGCGACCTGGGCAGGCGGCACCACCCCTGCATTCGTGGTCCCCGCCAGCGCGCGTTCCTCCGCGCTCATCTCCGCCGAGATGTCCTCGAACAACGGCGTCGACAGATATCGTTCGCCGGTGTCCGGCAGCATGCACAGGATCGTCGCTCCGGCCGGAGCCGTCTCGGCGACCTTGAGCGCAGCGGCCACCGCCGCACCCGCCGAGATGCCGGCTAAGATGCCTTCCCTCGTCGCCAGCTCACGCGCACAGCGCAGCGCGTCCGCGCCATTCACCGGCATTGTCAGGTCGTACTGCGCCTCCTGCGCGAGCTTCGAGACGAAGTCGGGGGAGGTGCCCTGGATCGGATGCGGCCGAGACGCCGGATGGCTCTGGCCCGCGGGTTGAGCGATGCCGAGCATCGCGGAGTTGTCGGGCTCGGCGACCACAATCTGCGTGGCGGGCCGCTCCGCCTTCAGCACGCGCGCGACGCCCTTGAGCGTGCCGCCCGTGCCGAAAGTGGTCACCCAATAATCGAGCTGCGCGAAGTCCGCGAGGATCTCGCGTGCGGTGGTCGCGGAGTGTACGTCCGCATTCAGCTCGTTCTCGAACTGCCGCGTCAGGAACCAGCCGTGGGTCTCGGCGAGCTCGATCGCCTTTGCCAGCATGCCGGTGCCCTTCTGCGCCGCGGGCGTCAGCACCACCTTGGCGCCCAAGAAGCGCATCAGCCGGCGGCGCTCGACGCTGAAGTTCTCGGCCATCACGATCACCAGCGGATGGCCCTTCTGTGCGCACACCATCGCGAGACCGATGCCGGTGTTGCCGCTGGTCGCCTCGATCACCGTTTGACCCGGCTTCAGGGCGCCGCTCCGCTCGGCGTGCTCGATCACGGCACGCGCGAAGCGGTCCTTGACCGAGCCCATCGGGTTGAAGCTCTCGACCTTGGCGTACAGCGCAACGTGGGCAGGCGCGAGGTTCGCGAGCCGCACCACGGGCGTGTTGCCGATCGTCTCGACGATGGATGCGTACTTCATGGCTTCAGGCCTTCGGGTCCGGACGGATCAGCACCGTCTCCGCTACCGGATAGAACTCCTCGCCCGGCATGCCCACGCGGCGCGCGTGCTCGCGGATGGCCTCGCCGCTCGCGGCCTCGTAGATGCAGAACGTGCCGACGCGACCGTCCGGCTCGTTGACCACGTAGCTGCGGATCCAGCGCACCTGGTCGGGCATGTCCTGATCGCCGATGCGCGCGGACTTGGCGCCGGCCACCTCCAGTTCAGCCAGTGATTTCCACGCGCTTGGACGACGGATGACGTAGAGCTGCATAACCTTCTCCTGTCCCTCGCGAAGGGAACGTCGCGAGTTGTCCAAGAAGTAGCTGCCAGCGGCCCTGACTGTCCTTACCGACGGCTTACCGATCGCTTATCCTTCGCCCGTGAAGCAGTTTGGCGAATTCGAGCTCGACGAGCCGAGCCGCACGTTGGTCTTGAAGGGGCGCGCGCTCGCGCTGCAGCCGAAGGTGTTCGACCTGCTCGCGTACCTGCTGGCGCACGCGGGCCGCGTGGTCTCCAAGCAAGAGCTGATGGAGCATTTGTGGCCCGACGTGCATGTGTCGGAGGGCTCGCTGCAGCGCGCCGTCAGCCTGCTGCGCCGGGCGCTACGCGAGGGCGACCTCGAGCATGCGCTGAAGAGCTTCAGCGGGCACGGCTATCGGTTCGCGCTCGATCGACCGGTGCTCGCGCCGCTGTTGCCCGCGTCGCAGCGCGAGGAGGCGCGCGCCGCCGCCGCAGCACGCGACTGGGCGCGCGTGGTGGAGCTGCTCGCTGCCTGCACGGAGCTCGGCGTGGAGGACTACGAGCTGTGGGCGCTCGCGTACGAGTGCCTGGGCCAGCCGGGCGACGCGACGCCGTACCTGCGCACCGCCGTCGAACGCCACGAAGCGGCCGGCGCGCGCGAAGCGGCCTCGCGCTGTGCGACGACGTTGAGCAAGATCCACCTGGAGCGCTCCGAGAGCGCGCTCGCGCGTGGCTGGCTGGCGCGCGCGGCCTCGCTGCTCGAAGAGCGGCCTGGCGATGCGCTGGCGTACCTGCGCTGGATGGAGGCTCGCTTCGCGGCCTTCGAGGGCCGCGCCCAGGTCGCGCTCGAGCGCGCCGAGCAGGCGCACGCCTCGGCCGGCTCGGTCCCGCTGCGCGCGCTCACGCTCGGCTACGTGGGCTTCTTCAACATCTCGCTCGGACGCACGCGGCTCGGGCTGGAGCAACAAGATCACGCCGCCGCACTGGCGATGTCGAGCGCGGTCGATCCGATCACGGGTGGCCTGATCTACTGCAACATCCTGTGGTCGTGCCGCTGCTTCGCGGACTGGTCGCGCGGCCATCAGTGGTCGGACGGCTTCGAGACCTGGTGCAAGGCCAACTATGCCGGCACCACCGCCTCGTGCGACCTGCATCGCGCGGAGGTGCTGGGCGCGAGGGCCACGCTGCCCGAGGCGCTGCACGCGATCGAGGTGGCGCTGGCCAAGCTGCCGACCTCGGACGCGTGGGCGCTCGGCGACGCACATCGCGTGCGCGGCGATCTGCGCGCGGCGATCGGCGACCTCGACGGCGCGCGCGAGGACTACCGCAGCGCGTACGCGATCGGCTGGGACGGCGAGCCGGGCAACGCGGTGCTGCTGGCCGCGGCGGGTGATCTCGAGGGCGCACTCTCGGCGCTCGATCGTGTGCTCGCCAGCGCGAGCTGGTTCGGCCTGCAGCGGCGCGCATGGATCCTGGCGCACAAGGCTCGCATCTGCGCGCGCGCCGGGCGCGTGGAGCAAGCCGAGGCGAGCATCGAGCAGCTCACGTCGTGCTTCGACGGCTGGCCGAGCTCCGCGATCCACGCGATCGTGACCGAGGCGCAGGCCGCCCTCGCACAGGGCGAGCCGAGCCCGATCCAGCTGCTCACGCTCGCGCGTCAGCTTTGGACGAGCATCGGCGTCGAGCACCACGCCGCGCGCGTGCGCCTGGAGCTGGCGCAGCGGCTGCTCGCGAAGGGCGATCGCAGCGGCGCGTCGATCGAGCTGGCGTGTGCTGCCGAGAGCGCGAAGCGTGTGGGCGCCGGGGCGCTGGAGAACGCCATCGCCAGGCTCAGCGCGAGCGTGTGAAGGCACCGCCGGTGGCGCCGTCGAGCAGCGCATCGAGCTCGGCGATCGAGTCGTCGAGCTCGCTGTCGGGCGCAGCGGTGAGCGCGCGCTCGCGCAACAAGCGACGGCGCTGGTAGTACAGCTTCACGACCTCCTGGATCAACTTGCGCTGATCGCCGGCGAGCCAGCGCTCCACCGAGAGCAGGCGCACCTCGTCCGGCGCGAACACCAGCCGGTCGAGGTCGAAGGTGAGGCCCGCGTTCAGGGAGAAGTCGTCGCCGGTGTTGGTCTTGTCTGCGCTGCGCGTGCTGCTCGTGGAGAGGTCCTGCTGCAGGCCGCGCTCGACGCTCAGGCGCAGCTGCGGCACCAGGCCGGTGAGGCGTGCGCGGCGTGCGAGCTCGCGGATACGCTCGGGCGCGAGCCCGCGTGCAGCCTCGATCGCCATGCGCACCACCTCGGCGACGCTGGCTTCCGTACTGGGCGTAGACATGGTGGCCGCGGAGGTCGGGCGCGCACTTGGCCGCGCTGTCGGCAGAGGTCTGCTCACCGGCACCTGACGGATCGGCGCACAGCCCACCAAGAACACGAACAACAGCAACCTCACGGCCGCTCACGCAGCGCGTTCGCGATCTCGCGCTCCGCCTCGGCCAGCTCGGTGAAGCACGTCACGTCGTCCAGCGCGCACGGCGCGAGCCACACCGCGGGCGCTTGATCGACCTGCGACGCCACCGCCGAGGCCGCCGTGCGCGGCGTCCAGCGCAACCACGCCCCGACCCCGAGCTCCACGCGTTCGTCGAGCTTCACGCGATACGCCGCGCGCAGCTCCAGGGCGGGCACGAAGGCCGCCGGCACCGCACGCTGCCACGGCTCGCGCGTGCACCCGGCCAGACACAACCACGCCAGCCATCTCATGCACCGGCTATCGCCGCTCGACGCGCGCGGTTGCCACGCTCACCGCGCAGCGTCACAGCGGCGCAGCTACAGGACGAGGTGCGCGATCGACACGAAGCGCTCGCCCGAGAGCAGCCCGAGCGACACCACCGCACGCTGCG
>DASUME010000844.1:0-12723 GCA_036277895.1 Polyangiales bacterium | reverse complement strand
GTGCGGGCGAGCGCTTCCACCTGTTCCTTGAGCTGAGGCGCGTCCCCGATCTCCAGCAGGCTCTTCGCGCGCGCGACCACACCGCGCGCCTTCTCGATCGCGTCGCGGCCGAAGTCGCTGCCGGCGACCACACGCTCCACCTGCGGGAACAGCTTCTCGATCTCGGCGACCAGGCGCTCGGCTTCCTGCTTGGCCTGCTCGGTCTCCTCGTCGACGCGCTTGGCGACCGCGAAGTCGCGCGAGTGCTCCATCATCGAGTGGATCTCGTCGCGCGTCAGGCCGCTCGAGGCCGTGACCGTGATCGACTGCTGCAGCCCGGTCTCCAGATCGCGCGCGTGCACGCTGACGATACCGTCGGCGTTGATCTCGAACGCCACGTCGACCTCGACCTGCCCGGCCGGCGCACGCCGAAGGCCGGTCAGCACGAACTCGCCGAGCAGCTCGTTCTCCTCCGCGCGGTGCGACTCGCCCTGGAGCACCAGGATCTTCACCGCGGTCTGGTTGTCGCGCACGGTGGTGAACGTCTTGCTGCGCGACGTGGGCACCGTGCTGTTCTGCGGGATCAGCGCCTCGAAGTAGCCGCCGACCACCATGATGCCGAGCGTGTGCGGCGTGACGTCGAGCAGGATCATCTCCGGCCCCTCGTCCATCAGCGCCGCCGCCTGGATCGCCGCACCGAGCGCGACGACCTCGTCCGGGTGCACGCCCTTGCACGGCTCGCGCTCGAAGAACGCAGCCACGGCGCGCTGCACGCGCGGCATGCGCGTCATGCCGCCGACCAGGATCACGTCGTCGAGCTCGCCCTTGTCGACGCCCGCCTCACGCAGCGTGGCCTCGCAGATCTGCACCGTGCGCTCGATCAGATCCTCGGTCAGCTCCTCCAGCCGCTGGCGCGTCAGCACGTTCTGCAGGTGCAGCGCCTCGTTGCGCGCCGTGGAGATCACGAACGGCAGGTTCACTTCCGTCTCGGGCACGCTCGACAGCTCGCACTTGGCCTTCTCGGCCGCGTCCTTCAGGCGCTGTAGCGCCATGCGGTCCTGGCGCAGGTCGATGCCGTGGTCGCGCTTGAAGTTGTCGACCAGCCAGTCGATCACGCGCATGTCGAAGTCTTCACCGCCGAGGAACGTGTCCCCTGCGGTGCTGATCACCTTGAACACGCCGTCCGAGCTGATCTCCAGGATCGAGACGTCGAACGTGCCGCCGCCGAGGTCGTACACCGCGACCGTACGGTCGAACTGCTTGCCGAAGCCGTACGCGAGCGACGCGGCGGTGGGCTCGTTGATGATGCGGATCACGTCGAGGCCCGCGATCGCACCGGCGTCCTTGGTCGCCTGACGCTGGTTGTCGTTGAAGTACGCGGGCACCGTGATGACCGCCTTCTCGACCTCCACGCCGAGGTAGTCCTCGGCGATCATCTTCATCTCCTGCAAGATCATCGCGCTGATCTCGGGCACGCTGTAGACCTTCTCGCGCAGCTGGATGCGCGCGTCGTTGTGCGCGCCCTCCACGATGCGATACGAGCAGGTCGCGATCGCGTTCGACACCTGCGGGCTCTCCCACTTGCGGCCGATCAGGCGCTTGCAGGCGTAGACCGTGTTCTCGGCATTGGTGACGGCCTGGCGCTTGGCGATGTGTCCGACCAGGCGCTTGCCGCTCTCCGTGATCGCCACCATCGACGGCGTCGTCTTGTAGCCTCCGCGATTGGGAACGACGACGGGCTGTCCTCCCTCGAGTACCGCGACGCACGAGTTCGTCGTGCCCAAGTCGATGCCGATGACCTTCTCCATCCGCTCTCCTGTGTTCGTCGCGGCCTGGACGGCGCGCGTACGTGCGCGCGCATCCCCATGCGCGCGCCTCCTCACTTCGCGAGGTCTGACAGGAGATTTTTCACCACTTCGTTTGCCGGGTCTAGCTTCGCGGCAGCATCGAGCTCGCGCTTCGCATTCAACTTCAGGCCTACCGTCAGATAGGTCTGCGCCAGGAGGATGCGTGCGTCGATGTCGTTGGGCGCAAGGTAAACGGCTTGCTGCGCGTACCTCTGCGCACTCCTTTGATCGCCGCCGGCCTTGAGCATGCAGAACGCCGCGTGGCGGTGCGCCTCGGCGTCCTGCGGCTTGCCTTCACACACCTTCTGCCAGCTCGCAGCGGCCGCCGCGAACTTGGACTGCTTCATCTCGAACTTGGCCTGCTCGACGTAGTTGCTCGCCATCTGCTGCGCGAGCATCTGCTGCAGGCGCTCGTACTCGTTGTGCAAGTCCGCGCGCTCGGGCGCGAGCGAGAACGCGCGCGCCATGTGCTGCACCGAGCCCGCGATGTCGCCGCGCTCGAACGCAGCCTTGGAGCCGTTGAGCGCACGCTGCAGCTTGTCGTTGGACCCGGTCAGCTTGCCGACGTCCATCAGCGTGCGGCCGAGCTCTCGCGCGAGCTGCTGGCGGTCCATGCTCACCGGCGGCGGCGGCACGTTGGGCGCCGGCGTGACCGAGACTGGCGCGGGGCGCTGCGGCAAGGCGCGCAGGCGCTTCTGGATCAGCTCGCGCGCGATGCGCTGCGCCTCGGGCGAGACCTCGCGTGGCGACGCCGGCGCCGAAGACGGCATCGGTGTGGGCGGCGGCAGGTCGTAGTCGGTGGTGGGCAACGGCGGCGGACGCGGCACCTCCACGTTCGTGTCCGCCTGCGCGACCTCCTGGGTGGCGAGTGCACGCTCGGCCTGCTGCACCGCGCGTGTCGAGCGCAGGTACGCGTCGTACTCGTCGCGCGTCTTCTTCTTGCCGAGCGCCTCGTAGCCCTCGGTGGCCGCCTGGAACACCGCGACCATCTTGGCCTTGAACGAGCCGAGCTCCTTGCGGAACATCGAGTCCGGGTGGAACGCCTTGGAGAGCGCGAAGTACGCGCTGCGGATCTCCTTCTTGTCCGCGCTCTGCGGCACGCCGAGCAGCGTGTAGTAGTCGATGTCGCTCAGCCGGTAGAAGAGGTCGAGCACCTGCTTGCGGCGCTCGCGCGGCAGGTCGACCTCTTCATCGAGCTCGCGCTCGTCGTACAGCGAAACGGGTGCGCTCGGACGCGGCGGCTCGAGCGAGCTGACCGGCAGCTGCGGGCGCGTCGCCGTGTTCGCCTCGGACTCGAACACGGGCTTGCCGCTAGGCGGCGGTGTGCTCGGGAACAGCGGCGGGCCGCTCATGCTCGGCGGCAGCGAGAGCGGTGGCAAGGTGACCGGGATGCTCGCGCGCGGAGGAGGCGTGCTGACGCCTGGCGGCGGCGGCGTGCGCGGCTGCGCGCGTGCGTCGGGCGGCACGGGCGTGCGCGGTCGCGAGGGCGTGCTGACGCGCGCGCGTGGCGGGAAGGAGCGCATGTCCGGCGGCGGCCCCGAGATCGACGACTCGGCGAACACGCGGCGCGGCGCCCCGCTGCCCATCATCGAGGGCCGACGGCGTGGCGGCGCCGACGACGACGACGGAGGCGCGCCTGTGGGAGGACGCCCACTCGACGATACGGCCGGGTGCCCCGTGCCGGAGGGCGGAGGTACCGGCGGCTGGCGGGTCACGGACGGTGGGCGCACCGGCACCTGGCCGGTCACGGAGATCGAGGTGGGGCGCGGCGCCGGGCCGGAGCTGGGCGGCTCGGACTGGGCGTGGAACAGCCCCGAGGCGACCTGCGCCCGCGGAAACCCGCGCACGCCCGACTGGCTCGCCGACGAGGGACCGGGCATGCGCACGGCGCCGAGCTCCACCAGACGCTCCAGGATGCCGACGACCTGCTCCGCGGGCAGGCCCGTCATCGCCACGATCTCGCCGACGCGCGTACGTCCATCGATGCGCGAGAAGACGAAGCCATCGAGCGCGCTCAGCGGCAGCGAGCGGACGTCGACGCCGGCGATCAGCTCCGGGACGCGTTGATCGAGCTCCGACAAAGTCGCCCAGTCCTCGCAAGCGAAGACGAGCGCCCCCATGCGCCCGTCACGCCCACCATACCAAGGAAGGCGGGCGCGACGAAATCCCAACTAAGGGACCAGGAACTCCAGCAGGGCTTTCTGGGCGTGCAGCCGGTTCTCGGCTTCGTCCCACACCCGCGACCACGGGCCGTCGATGACCTCCGCGGCGACTTCCTCCCCGCGGTGCGCGGGCAGGCAGTGCAGGAAGATCGCGTCGCGCTTGGCCAGCTTCATGCGGCGCGCGTCGACCATGAAGTCGAGGAAGGCCGCGTTGCGCTGCCCCTGCTCGCCCTCCTGGCCCATGCTCACCCACACGTCCGTGGTGACCACGTCGCTGTCCCGGATCGCCTCGTCCACCGAGCCCGGTCCGGTCAACACGCGAACTTGTCCGCGCGCGCTCTGCTCGGCCGCCTTCAGGACCTCCGCGTCGGGCTCGTAGCCCGGCGGCACCGCCAGCACGAGCTCGAAGCCGAGCAAGCTGGAGGCCTCGATCCAAGAGTTGGCCATGTTGTTGCCGTCCCCGACCCAGGCCACACGCATGCCCTCGAGGTGCCCGAGGTTCTCCTGCACGGTCTGCAGATCCGCGAGCAGCTGGGTCGGGTGGTGCGTGTCGCACAGGCCGTTGATGATCGGGATCGTGCTGTTGGCGGCCAGGCGCAGCACGCGCTCGTGCGTCGAGGTGCGGAACACGACCGCGTGCAGGAAGCGCGAGAACATGCGCGCGGAGTCCTCGATCGTCTCGCCGCGCCCGAGCTGGATGTCGCCCGACTTGAGCGTGATCGGCAAGCCGCCGAGCTCGTACACGCCGACCTCGAACGAGATGCGCGTACGCGTGGAGCTCTTCTCCAGCAGGATGCCCACGCTCTTGCCCTGCAGCGGACGCGGGTGGCTGGGCTCGCCGCGCAGCGCCTTCAGCTCGATGGCGCGCTCGATCAGCGCGAGCAGCTCGTCGCGCGACAGATCGCGCAAGGTACGAAAGTGGCGCGTCACGGTACCTTCTCCGCAAGTAGGGCGAACGTCTTGCGCACGGCGTCGAGGCCCTGGTGCAGCTCGTCGCGCGTGATCGTGAGTGCGGGGCACAGGCGCAGCACGTTGCCCCCCGCGATCGTGCCGAGCGCACCTTGCGCGCGCAGCACGGTGAGCGTGTTGGCGGGATCGACCCCCGCGCCGAGCACGATGCCCTGCAACAAGCCCATGCCGCGCGTGCCGGTGGCGACCTTGGGGAAAGCCTTGGTGATCTCGAGCAACGCCACCGCGAGCTCCTCGCCACGCGCGCTCACGTTCGGCAGCACGCGCTCCTGCTCGAAGATGTCGAGCACCGCGAGCGCCGCTGCGGATGCCAGCGGATTGCCTCCGAACGTCGAGGCGTGCGTGCCGGGTGGCAGCGCGTCCGCGAAGCGCTCGCGCACCAGCATCGCGCCCAGCGGGAAGCCGCCGGCGATGCCCTTGGCGAGCGTGCTGGCGTCCGCGTGCACGCCCCACTGCTCCGCCGCGAGGTAGGTGCCCGTGCGGCCGACGCCGGTCTGCACTTCGTCGAACAACAGCAGCGCGCCGCGCTGGTCGCACAGCTCGCGCAAGCCCGCGAGGTAGCCGACCGGCGGCACGAAGATACCGCCCTCGGCCTGCACCGGCTCCACGATGATCGCCGCGGTGGTGTGGTCGACGACCTTCTTCATCGCCTCCAGGTCGCCGTATGGCACATGCGTGACGCCGCCCACGAGCGGGCCCATGCCCTCGTGGTACTTCGGCTGCCCGGTCAGCGTGAGCGAGCCGAGCGTGCGGCCATGGAAGCTCGCGATGGTGCTGATCACACCCACGCGCTTGGCGTCGCCGGAGCGGAAGTGGTGGTAGCGGGCGAGCTTGAACATCGCCTCGTTGGCCTCGGTGCCGCTGTTGCAGAAGAACACGCGGTCGTAGCCCGTGCGCTCGGTCAGCCGACGCGCGAGCTCGATGCCGCGGTCGTTCCAGAACAGGTTCGACACGTGCATCAGCTTGCCGGCCTGCTCGCCGATCGCCCTGGCGAGCGCGGGATGCCCATGCCCCACCGAGCACACCGCGAGGCCCGCGGCGAGGTCGAGGTACTCGCGCCCGTCGACGTCGCGCACGCGCGAGCCCTTGCCCTCGCTGAGCACCACCGGCGCGGGCCGGTAGTTCTGCAGCAGCACTCGCTTGGCGACCTGAATCAGCTCTTCGTTCTTGCTCATGCTCGCGCTCGAATCTCGGTGCCGACGCCCTGGTCGGTGAACACTTCCAGCAACACGGCGTGGCGCAGGCGGCCATCGATGATGTGCACCTTGCTGGTGCCGGCGCGCAGGGCGTCGAGCGCGCAATCCACCTTCGGGATCATGCCGCCCGAGATCACGCCGCTCGCCTTCATGTCCTCGACGTCCTGTGCGGTCAGCGAAGGGATCAGCTTGCCCTGGCCGTCCTTCACGCCCTCGATGTCGGTCATCAGCACGAGCTTGGCGGCGCCCAGCGCATGCGAGACCGCGCCGGCGATCGTGTCGGCGTTGACGTTGAGGCTGCGCCCCTCGTCATCGACGGCGACCGGCGCGATGATCGGGATGTAGCCCATGCCCACGAGCCCGCGCACCAGCTCGTCGCGTACGTGCGTGACCGCGCCCACGCGCCCCGGGTCGACCAGGCGCCCGGCCTTGGTCTTCATCTCGTGGATCTTGCGCGCGCGGATGATGCAGTCGTCGTGGCCGTTGAGCCCGACCGCGCGCCCGCCCTGGTTGTTGATCAGCGCGACGATCGAGTGGTTGACGCGCCCGCTGAGCACCATCTCCACCACTTCCATGGTGCGCTCATCGGTCACGCGCAGGCCGTCGATGCGCTCGGACACCACACCGAGCGCGGCCAGCTCCTTGTCGATCTGGGGCCCGCCGCCGTGCACCACCACCACCTGGATGCCGACCAGCCGCATCATCACGATGTCGCGCGCGAAGCTGCGCTGCAGCTCCGGGTCGATCATCGCGTGACCGCCGTACTTCACCACCACGGTCTGCCCCGAGAAGCGCTGGAAGTAGGGCAGCGCCTCGTGCAGCGTGTCGGCTTTGGAGATCAGTTCCTGGTAGGACTGGGACATGGCCCCGGGGAGATAGCACCGCCGGAAACCCCCGTCACAGGATGTATTTCGAGAGGTCTTCGCTGGCCATGATCGGGTCCAGGGTGGCGCGGACCTTGGCCCCGTCGATGTGGACCTCGCGCTCGGTCAGCTCGCTGGCGCGGAAGCTGAGGTCGTCCAGCAGGGCCTCCATGATCGTGTGCAGGCGGCGCGCGCCGATGTTCTCGGCCCGCGTGTTGGCTTCCTCGGCGTACTCGGCCAGCGCCTCCACCGCATCGTCGCTGAAAGTTAACGTGACGCCCTCGGTCTCCAAGAGCGCGCGGTACTGGCGCGTGAGCGCGTTCTTGGGTTCGGTCAGGATGCGCACGAAGTCCTGCTTCGAGAGCGACTCCAGCTCGACGCGCACCGGAAAGCGCCCCTGCAGCTCGGGGATCAGGTCGCTGACCTTGGAGACGTGGAAGGCACCGGCGGCGATGAACAGCACATGGTCGGTACGCACGGGGCCGTACTTGGTGCTGACGGTGCTGCCCTCGACGATCGGCAGCAGATCGCGCTGCACACCCTCGCGCGACACGTCGGCTCCATGCGTGTTGCCGCGCGAGGCCACCTTGTCGATCTCGTCGATGAACACGATGCCGCTCTGCTCGGTGCGCTCCACTGCGAGCTTCTTCACCAGCTCCATGTCCAGCAGCCGGCCGGCTTCCTGATCCTCGAGCACCCGGCGCGCGTCCTTGACGCTCATCGCGCGGCGCTTGGTCTGCCCCTTCATGCCCGGCAGGTTGCCCAGCATCTCGTTCAGCTTGCCCTGCATGTCGTCCATGCCCGGCGCGCCGAAGATCGACATCAGCGGCAGCGACGCGCTGGACTCCTCGACGTCGACCTCGACCAGCTTCTCCTCCAGCTCGCCCGCGCGCAGGCGCTTGCGCACCTCGCTCAGCTCGGAGTCGGGGACCTGCGGCTCGGCGGGCTTCGGCAGCAGGTTCGCGAACGGGTTGAAGCCGACCGGCTGCTGCGGCGGCGGCTCTTCCTTGTGCGGCCGGGCGATCAACCTACAGAGCTTGTCCTCGGCGAGCTGCGACGCGCGCACGCGCACCTGATCCAGCTGCTCCTTGCGCACGAGCTCGATCGCCTGCTCGACCAGGTCGCGCACCAGCGACTCGACGTCGCGCCCCACGTAGCCCACCTCGGTGAACTTGGTGGCCTCGACCTTCACGAACGGCGCCTGCGCGAGCTTGGCCAGGCGGCGCGCGAGCTCGGTCTTTCCGACGCCGGTCGGTCCGATCATGATGATGTTCTTGGGCGCGATCTCGTCGCGCAGGTCGGGCGCGACCTGCTGGCGCCGAAAACGATTGCGCAGCGCGATCGCGATCGCGCGCTTGGCCTTGTGCTGACCGACGATGTAGCGGTCGAGCTCGCTGACGATCTCGCGCGGCGTGAACGCTTGCGGCTTCATACTTCCTCCACCACCAGCTCGCCGTTCGTGTACACGCAGATCTCTCCCGCGACCGTGATCGACTGCTTGGCGATCTCGACCGCGGGCAGCTCGGTAGCGCGCAACAGCGCCCTGCCCGCGGCCAGCGCGAACATGCCGCCCGAGCCGATCGCGATGATGCCGTCGTCCGGCTCGATCACGTCGCCGGTGCCCGAGAGCAACAACGTCTGCTGCGCGTCCATTGCAATGATCATCGCCTCGAGACGGCGTAAGGCGCGATCGGTGCGCCAGTCTTTCGCCAGCTCGACGGCGGCGCGCGAGAGGCTACCGCGGTGCTCTTTCAGCTTGGCCTCGAGCCGCTCGAGCAGCGCGAACGCGTCCGCCGTGGCGCCCGCGAAGCCGACCACCACCTTGCCGTCGGCGATCCGCCGCACCTTCTTGGCCTTGTCCTTGAGGATGGTCTGGCCGAGCGAGACCTGACCGTCCCCCGCCATGGCGGCGCGCCCATCGCGGCGTACGGCGATGATGGTGGTGGAGCGAAAACGAACGTCTTCAGACATGTCCGAAGAGGGGTAAGGACGCGCAGCGAGGCTGTCAACCAGCGCGTGCCCTCATTCGTAGCTCACGCTGCCGCACGCGCGGCCGCCAGCGTCAGCGCGCACGCCCAACCTCACGCTTTCACCGGCTTCGCGAGCGGATGCGCCTTCGTGTACACGGCCTGCAGCTGGTCGGTGCTGACGTGCGTGTAGCGCTGCGTCGTCGACAGGCTGGCGTGACCGAGCAGCTCCTGGATCGAGCGCAGGTCGGCGCCGGCCTCGAGCAAGTGCGTGGCGCAGCTGTGGCGCAGCGCGTGCGGGTGCAGCGCGTTGGTGCCGGTGGCGAGCGCACCGTAGCGCTTGGTGATCAGCTGTACGTGACGCACGTTGTAGCGCTTGCCGCGCGTGCTCAGGAACAGCGCCTCGGGATCTTGCTCACGCCCGCGCAGCTCGCCGCGCACCGCCAGGTAGTCGCGCAGCGCATCGCGCGAGGCCTTGCCGAGCGGCACGATGCGCTCCTTGTCGCCCTTGCCGATCACGCGCGCCAGGCCCTGCTCCATATCGAGGCTGGCCAGGTTCAGCCCCACCAGCTCGCTCACGCGCACACCCGAGCCGTACAACACCTCGAGCATCGCGCGGTCGCGTAGCGCCGTCGCGTCGGTGCCGCGATCGGTGGGCATCTCGACGGTCTCACCGGCCTTCTCGACCGACAGGAACGTGGGCAGCTTGCGGCGCAGCTTGGGCGCAGCGAGCGCACGCGCCGGGTTCGTCTCCAGCCCCGCGCGCTTGCGCAAGAAGCGATAGAACGCGCGCAGTGCAGCGACCTTGCGCACCACCGTCGCCGGCTCCTGGTCACGCGCGGTGGTGGCCAGGAACGCGCGCAGGTCGCGCGTGCTCAGCTTGGCCGCGTCGGCACTCGGCTGGTGAAAGTGCCTCGCGAGCACGTGCAGGTCGCGGCCGTAGGTCTCGACCGTGCGCTTGGCGGCGCGGCGCTCCTGCTCGAGATAACGCAGAAACCGCTCCACCTGCTCGTCCAGCGCAGACATTCAGCGAGTCTACCGCGGAACGGCGTCTTCCTCGCGAAACTCGCTGGAGGGCTTGCCGTCGACGAACATGTTGATGAGCACGCGCTTCTTGGGGTCGGTCGTGAGGTCCCAGCGGTAGCGCCCGCCTTCGAAGCGCTCGCTGGCCAGGCGCTTGCGGGCGAGCTCGAAGCTCTTCTGCCCGGGCCGCTCGACCAGGTAGCGGTGCTCGGCGATGCCGTTCACGCAGCTGCGCTTCTCCTCGATCACCTTGCCGCCGTCGAAGGCGCGCTCGCCCGCGGGCTGGAACGGGCAGCCCTGCTCGTCGTGCGCGCTCTCGTTGCGCAGGATCAGCGCGAACACGGTGAGCACCGTCAGGACCATCAGCGCGGACAGGGCCATCCCGATGTACTTCAGGATCCGCTTGCGCTGCTCGTGCAAGACCGGGGGTGGGAAGTGCGTCATCCGAGGCTGACCTCGGCGTGGGTGCTCATGCTCTTGCCATCTTTGCTCAGGTCCAGGCAGGCGCGCCAGCTCTCGAGATCGGTCAGCGCACGCTCGACCATCAGCGCGCGCTTCTTGCCCTTGTCGCGGTCGTACTCCGGGTTGGGCTCGAGGGGCGGGAACATGCCCCAGATCACGTTGGTGGGCTGGAAGTTCTTGTCCGGCTTGCGCAGGTGGCCGAGCAAGGTGCCGAGCGCGCTGGTGCGCGGGGGCGCGGGCGGAGCGTGCCCGTGCAGCCGCGCACCGAGCAGCGCGCCGATCGCCAGCCCGCAGGCCGCACTCTCCACGTAGCCCTCCACGCCCGAGATCTGGCCGGCCAGATAGACGTTCGGCGCTGCGCGCAGCTGGAACGTGTCGTCGAGCGCGACCGGCGAGTTCACGAACGTGTTCCGGTGCACGCTGCCAAAGCGCTGAAACTCCGCGTTCTCCAGCCCCGGGATCATCGCGAACACCCGCTTCTGCTCCGGGAACTTCATGCGCGTCTGGAAGCCGACCATGTTGTACGCGGCACCCTCGTGGTCCTCCGGCCGGAGCTGCACCACGGCGCCGGGCCAGCGACCCGTGCGCGGATCCGTCAGTCCGGCCGGCTTCATCGGCCCGAACGAGAGCGTCTTGGGCCCGCGCGACGCCATCACCTCGATCGGCAGGCAACCTTCGAAGTACTTGATCTTCTCGAACTCGCGCGCCTCGACCTTCTCGGCGGCCAGCAGCGCCTCGACGAAGGCCGCGTACTGATCCTTGCTGAGCGGGCAGTTCACGTAGGCGTCGTCACCGCCCTTGTCCCAGCGCGACGCTCGGAAGACCTTGTCCCAGTCGATGCTGTCGCCGCTGATGATGGGCGCGATCGCGTCGTAGTACGCGAGGTGCTCGCTGCCGACGATGCGCGCGAGGTCCGCGGCCAGCGCATCGCCCGTGAGCGGACCGGTCGCGAGCACACACGGCGCCTCGGAAGGGATGCGGGTGACTTCTTCGCAGCGCACCTCGATGTTCGGGTGCGTGTGCATCGCGCGCGTGAGCGCCTGCCCGAACTTCTCGCGGTCCACCGCGAGCGCGCCGCCTGCAGGCACGCGCGTCTCATCGGCCACGCGCATGACCAGCGAGCCGAGCCGCCGCATCTCTTCCTTCAAGAGACCGACCGCGTTCGTGAGCGCCGCGCCGCGCAGGCTGTTCGAGCACACCAGCTCGGCGAAGAAGTCCGAGTGCTGCGCGGGCGTGCGCTTGACCGGCTTCTGCTCGAGCAAGGTCACGCGCACGCCGCGCTCGGCCAGCTGATACGCGCACTCGGTGCCGGCGAGTCCGGCACCTACAACGACGGCGCGCATCAATCGTCGTCTTCGGTGCCGGTCGAAGCGAACGGCTCCTCCGCGCGCGAGCCGGAATTGCCGGGCAGCTTCGGCGCGGTGCTCTCGCCGCCGAACTCCTCGGACGTCTCGTCGCGCTGGAAGCCGCAGCCCTCGGTCAGGCACTTGAACACGCCCGGCTCGTCGGTCTTGCCCGCGCGTACCAGGAACTTCGCGTTGCAGTCCGGGCACGGCATCGCGACCGGCTTCTGCCAGACCCGGAAGTCGCACTTGATCGACTCCACCTGGTAGTTGCTGCAGCCGTAGAACACGCGGCCGCGGCCCTTGCTCTTGATCTCGATGATCTCGCCGGTCCCGCACTTCGGGCACTTCACGCCCAGCGGCATCGGGCTGGTGCCCTTGCACTTGGGGTAGCGCGAGCAGCCGAGGAAGAAGCCGTTGCGGCCCCACCTCTTCATCATCTTCGAGCCGCACTCCTTGCAGTCGTAGTCCGTCAGCGTCGGCTTACGGCTGTCGGCTTCCTCGCCGGAGACGCCGAGGTCGCGCGTGTACTTGCAGTCCGGGTAGTCCGTACATCCGATGAACGGACCGTTCTTGCCCCAACGCTTGACCAGCGTCTTGCCGCAATCCGGACAGGGCTCTTCCAGCGGCTCGGGTTCCGGCCACCACTTGCCCTTGTTCTCCAGCGCGTGCTCGATCTGCTTGGTCAGCCGCTCGTGGAAAGGCGCCAGCACGTCGAGCCGCTTCATGCGCGCGTCCGCGATCGCGTCGAGATCTTCCTCGAGCTTGCGCGTGAAGCTGATGTCCGCGAGGTCGAATTTGTCCTCGACCAGCTTCTCGATCACCAGCTTGCCGAGATCGCTCGCGACCAGCTGGTTACCGACCTTCACCACGTAGTCGCGCGCCAGCACCTTGCTCAGGATCTCGGCGTAC
>DASUME010000843.1:0-6277 GCA_036277895.1 Polyangiales bacterium | reverse complement strand
GTGGTGGGACCCGGCTCGATCAGCCTCGACTACCAGCTCGCGCGCTGGTGGCGGCACGGTCACGACGGCACGCCCGCGGGCGAGCTGGCGCGTTAGCTCTGGCGTGCTCGCGCCCAGAAGGCAGCCACCTTCGCGCGATCGCCGCACAAGGATTGTTCAAGGAGTACGTGAGCAACGCGACGTGCCCGACGCCGAGCTGCATTGGCTGGACACGGGCCACTTCACGCTGGAAGACAAGGGGCAGGAGATTGCGGCGCTGAGCGAGCCTTTCCTCGCCCGCAGGCTGCGCCGTCGCTAGAGCATGCACGCCTTCCACGAGATCATCGGCCAGAGTGCGACCCTGCTCGAGGCGCTGCGGCGCGTGGAGCTGGCGGCGCCCACCGATGCCACCATGCTCCTCCTCGGCGAGACCGGCACGGGAAAGGAGTTGTTCGCGCGCGCCTTGCACGCACACAGCAAGCGCCGAGCGGGTCCCTTCGTGAAGGTGAATTGCGGCGGCTTCGCGCCGGGCCTGGTCGAGAGTGAGCTGTTCGGGCACGCGAAGGGCGCCTTCACGGGCGCGGTCGAGCGGCGCGTCGGTCGCTTCGAGCTCGCGCACGGTGGCAGCCTGCTGCTCGATGAGGTCGCGGAGCTCACCATGCCCACGGCAAGACTGCGGAGCTGCTGCGGCTCGAGAACACCAGCGATTCCGTGGTCGACACGCACCTGTTGGTGATCGTTCACGGCTTGCCCACCGGGGTACGGCTCGTGAACGCGAGCGGTACCACGCGCGCGGGGGAGCCCTACATCCGCGTGTTTTTGGAGGACGGTGTGCTGCAGCCCGGCCAGCGCACCACGCAGCGTGTGGTGTTGAGCGGCGCAGGCGGTTGGAGGCTGCCGGCCGGCGCGATCACGTTGTTGTCCGGCCAAGGCAACCCGTGAGGCGGAGGTCGGGCATGCAGATCGGAATCATCGGGGCCGGAAACGTGGGCAGCACGCTCGCGCGACACTTCGTGCGCCTGGGCTATCGGGTGCAGATCGCCAACTCTCGCGGACCGAGCAGCCTGGCTGCGGTCGTGCAGGAAACGGGCGCTCGTGCGGTCACGGCCGCCGAAGCCGCCAGGGCAGCCGACCTCATCATCCTGAGCATCCCGCTCTCGAAGGTGAACGAGCTGCCTCTCGATCTGTTCGTCCACACTCCGCAACACACGGCACTGGTGGACACGGGCAACTACTACCCCGGGTTGCGCGACGATCCGATCCCGGAGATCGACGCCGGTGTGCTCGAGAGCGAGTGGGTGGCGAAGACGCTTCGACGCAGTGTGATCAAGGCCTTCAACAACATCGGCGTGCTGAGCTTGCAGGATCGAGGTAGACCCGCGGGTGTGCCCGGCCGGATCGCCCTTCCGGTCGCGGGCGATCACTTCGCGGCCAAGCACTTCGTCATGCAGCTGGTCGGCGAGATCGGCTTCGATGCCGTCGACATCGGGCCGCTCACGGAGTCGTGGCGGCAACAGCCGGGCACCCCGGCGTACTGTCACGATCTCGACGCTGTCTCACTCCGCGCTGCGCTCGCCGAAGCAAAGCACGAGCAGATCGCTCGCTATCGCCACGAAGCAAACGAGCGCGCCAAGTCGATCCTCGGCACGTCGAGCTGAGTCATTACGGATGCGTACTTCCGAGCATCACGATCGCGAGTCCAGCCAAGCTGGGGACTCCCTCAAAGCAAACGTTTTCAGGGAGGCGCGTCGTTCAGCGGCACGTCGAGCACATCGCCGATCGTGGTCGGCGCACTCGCGAGCTTGCAGGGCAACGCGCGCGCCCTGCGCATCGCGGACATCACGCCTGCACGCGCTCGGCAGCTGTTGCGCGAGACGGGCTCGCCGCAACAGGATGCGCCCGGTCGCCCGGCCACGCAGCGCATCGGCAACCGGCCGGATCTGCGCGCTCTGCTCGCGCGCCTGCCGCAGGCGCCGTACGTGAGGTCGCTCGTCAGCGCCAACAACCAGGACGGACGCCTCGAGGTGTTCGCGACTGCGACCGACGGCGCGCTCTGGCACTTGTGGCAGACGAGCCCGAGCGCAGGTCCGTGGTCGGCGATCAGCAACCTCGGGGGCGTGATCAAGCAGGCGGTCGCGCACCGCAACCAGGATGGCCGGCTCGAGGTGTTCGCGATCGGCAGCGACGACGCGCTGTTCAACATCTACCAGACCGCGCCCAACGGCGGCTGGAGCGGCTGGAACCGGCTCGGCGGTGCGGTGAAGCGGATCGCGGTCGAGCGCAACGCCGACGGGCGGCTGGAGGTGTTCGGCATCGGCACCGACGACGCGCTGTACAACATCTACCAGACGCGGCCGAGCGCGGGCCCGTGGAGCGGTTGGGGCCGTGTCGGTGGCTCGGTGAAGGAGATCACGGCGATCCGCAACGCCGACGGCCGGCTGGAGGTGTTCGCGATCGGCCGCGACAACGCGCTGCACCACGTGTGGCAGACGGCGCCGAGCGCGGGCCCCTGGAGCGGCTGGGCGAACGAGGGCGGCGTGCTCAAGCGCATCTCCGTGGCACTCAACGCTGACGGCCGGCTCGAGGTGTTCGGCATCGGCACCGACGACGCGCTGTTCAACCTCTGGCAGACGGCGCCGAGCACGGGCCCGTGGAGCGCCTGGACCCGCCTGGGTGGCCAGGTCAAGCGCATCCAGGCCGCGCGCAACCAGGATGGCCGGCTGGAGGTGTTCGGCATCGGAGGTGAAGATCGCCTCTACAACATCTGGCAGACGCGGCCGAGCGCGGGCCCGTGGAGCGGTTGGTCTCCGCTCACTTGAGCGCGTGCTGCGGACCGCTCTTCAGCGTGCGCTTGAAGAGCGCGGTCGTACGATCCCACGCCAGCTTGGCTGCGTTCGCATCCGAGCGCGGCGTGGTGTCGTTGTTGAAGCCGTGCTGCGTGCCAGGGTAGATAAAGGCTTTGTAGGGCACGTGCGCGGCCTTGGTTCGACGAGCTTCCTGCTCGCGGGCGTCGCCGCCGTGTAGCCCGTGTCATGTCTCGCGTATTAGACGATCCCCCTGGAGTCACGATGCCAACCTTCGAGCGCGACGGAACCTCGATCTATTACGAAGTCCACGGGGAGGGCTTCCCCTTGCTGCTGTTCGCTCCCGGCAGCGTGGGCTCGGCGATCTCCGTCTGGAGCCGCGCCGCCTACGATCCGATCCGCGAGTTTGCGGCGGACTTCCGCGTGATCGCGCTCGACCAGCGCAACGCCGGTCAGTCGCGCGCGCCGATTCGCGCGAGCGATGGCTGGCACGTGTACACCGAGGACCACCTCGCGCTGCTCGACCACCTCGGCGTCGAGCGCGCGCACCTGCTCGGCAACTGCGTCGGTCCGTCGTTCGCGCTGGCGCTGCTCGCAGCGGCGCCCGAGCGCGGCGCGGCGGCCGTGCTGCAGCAGCCGATCGGCGCCACCGAGGAGAACGGGCCGCTGTTCCGTAGCTCGTTCGACAGCTGGGCGAGCGAGCTCGCGCCGCACCACCCGGAGGCCAGCGCCCAGGACTTCGTGGCGTTCCGCGAGCGCATGTTCGGCGGCGACTTCGTGTTCAGCATCTCGCGCGACGCCGCGCGCAAGATCCGCAATCCGATGCTCGTGCTGGCCGGCAACGACGTGCACCACCCGGCGCTCACGTCGCGAGAGCTTGCCTCGCTCGCGCCGAATGCGGAGCTGGTGGAGGGCTGGAAAGACCCGGCGGTCCTGCCGCAGAGCATTCGCCGCGTGCGCGCGTTCCTGCAGCAGCACACGCCCCGTTGAGAGTCCGTTGGTCGACAACTGATGTCCTTGGCTCCCGCCACCACCCGACGTCGCCGAGGCCGCGCCGCCCGCGCGTGAAGACGCGCCGATCCCCGTCGAGGCGCCGCTCACGCTGAACGCGACGGAGTACGCCTTCGCGCGGCAACAAAATGACCTTCTCCGGGCTCACCGAGACGAGCCAGATCGAAGATCTGATCGCCTACCTGCGCAAGCGCCGGCGTTAGTCTTCGGCCTCGCCGAGATCGCGCACCGCGCCGCGGTCGGCGCTCGTCACGTGCAGGGCGTAAGCGCGCAGCGCCAGCGACACCTTGCGCGGGCGCTTCACCGCAGGCTTGAACGTGCATACCGCACGGCGCTTCGCCAGCTCCTCGTCGTCGACCAGCAGCTGAATCGAGCGGTTCGGGATGTCGATGCGGATACGATCGCCGGTCTGAACCAGCGCGATCGTTCCGCCCGCCGCCGCTTCCGGCGAGGCATGCCCGATCGAGAGCCCGCTGGTGCCGCCGCTGAAGCGGCCGTCGGTGATCAGCGCGCACGCCTTCCCGAGCCCCTTCGATTTGATGTAGCTGGTGGGGTACAGCATCTCCTGCATGCCCGGTCCGCCGCGCGGTCCCTCGTAGCGCACCACCACCACGTCGCCGGCCTTGACCTGATCCTCGAGGATCGAGCGCACCGCTTCTTCCTGGCTCTCGACCACGAACGCGGGGCCCTCGAACACGTGCAGCTCGGCCTCCACGCCGCCCGTCTTCACGACGCAGCCCTTCTCGGCCAGGTTGCCGAACAACACGGCGAGCCCGCCCTCGAGCGAGTACGCGTTCTCGATCCGGCGGATGCAGCCCTCGGCGCGATCGTCGTCGAGCGTCTTCCAGCGTGTGCTCTGGCTGAACGCCACCTGCGTGGGGATGCCCGCGGGGCCGGCCTTGAAGAACGTGCGCACGGCCTCGTCGCGGGTCAGCGTGATGTCCCACTTCGCGATCGCGTCGCCGATCGTGTCCGCGTGCACGGTGCGCGCATCGTCGTGCAGCAACCCTGCGCGCGAGAGCTCACCCAGGATCGAGATCACGCCGCCCGCGCGGTGCACGTCCTCGATGTGGTACTTTTGCGTGTTCGGCGCGACCTTGCACAGCTGCGGCACGCGGCGCGAGAGCCGATCGATGTCCTGCATCGTGAAGTTGACGCCGCCCTCCTGCGCCGCCGCCAGCAGGTGCAGGATGGTGTTCGTGGAGCCGCCCATGGCGATGTCGAGGCTCATCGCGTTCTCGAACGCTTCGAAGGTCGCGATCGAGCGCGGCAGCACGCTCGCGTCGTCCTTCTCGTAGTAGCGGCGCGCCAGCTCCACCACGCGTCGACCGGCCTCTTCGAACAGCGCCTGGCGGTCCGAGTGCGTCGCGAGCTGCGTGCCGTTGCCGGGCAGCGCGAGCCCGAGTGCCTCGGTCAGGCAGTTCATCGAGTTGGCGGTGAACATGCCGGAGCACGAGCCGCAGGTGGGACACGCGGAGCGCTCCACCGCGGCCAGTGTCTCGTCGTCGACCTTGGGATCGGCGGCCATCACCATCGCGTCGATCAGGTCGAGCTTGTGCTTGGCGAGCTTGGTCTTGCCGGCCTCCATCGGCCCGCCGGACACGAACACCACCGGGATGTTGAGGCGCATCGCGGCCATCAGCATGCCGGGCGTGATCTTGTCGCAGTTGGAGATGCACACCATCGCGTCGGCGGTGTGCGCGTTCACCATGTACTCGACCGAGTCCGCGATGATGTCGCGCGAGGGCAGGCTGTACAGCATGCCGTCGTGTCCCATCGCGATGCCGTCGTCGACCGCGATGGTGTTGAACTCCTTGGCCACGCCGCCCGCCTCTTCGACCGAGCGCGCGACCAGCTGGCCCATGTCCTTGAGGTGCACGTGGCCCGGCACGAACTGGGTGAACGAGTTCACGACCGCGATGATCGGCTTTTCGAAGTCGGCATCGGTCATGCCGGTGGCGCGCCACAGTGCACGGGCTCCCGCCATGTTGCGGCCGGCGGTCGAGGTCTTGGAACGGTAAGTCGGCATCGGCTCTCCAGCGCTGCACTTTGCCCGTTCGCCCGCGGTGCGTGAAGTGCAATGAACGGAACGAGACGTTGCGCGGCCCGCAACGCTCGCTGAGCCGAGCCGGCCTCCCGTAGTTTCGGCGCGTTAGCGCCTGCGGCGCCGGCCCGCGAGCAGCATCAGCAGCGCGAACGCGAGCCCGCCACCAGCCTCGCCGCCGAGCGCGCAGCCGTCTCTGCGCTTGACGATCACGGTCTCCTGCTCGGGTGGATAGACCGCGCACAGTCCATCGATGTCGTCCTGCCCCAGGTAGCGCTTGCTGACGTCGCGCGAATACGCGGCGCAGTACATCGTCGCGCCTTCGACGTCGCTGTGCGCGAGGCCGAGGAAGTGACCGAACTCGTGGGTGGCCACGTTGCGTAGATCCACGCGCGGTCCGCTGTCGCTACAGCCGGTGTCGGCGCACTCGCCGAACGGC
>DASUME010000842.1:0-9458 GCA_036277895.1 Polyangiales bacterium | reverse complement strand
ACGGCCCTCGACGAAGCGGTCGCTGGAGAAGCCCATGTGGTACTTCACGTCGCCGCGGCCGAGGTGCATCTCCGGGCGGTCGTCGTTGAAGGCGAAGAACAGCTCGCGCATGCTCTTCTCCATCACGTTCGCCAGCACGTTCAGGCGGCCGCGGTGGGCCATGCCGATCACGATCTCTTCGACCTTGTGCTTGGCGGAGCTCTGGATCAGCAGCTCGATCAGCGGGATCACGCTCTCTGCGCCCTCGAGCGAGAAGCGCTTGGCGCCGACGTACTTGGTGTGGAGGAACTGCTCGAACAGCTCGGCGTCGATCAACTTGGTGAGCAACGTGAGTTGCTCTTCGTTGGTCAGCTCGGTGCGGTTGAGCGTGCTCTCCATGCGTCGCTGGAGCCAGAAGCGCTCCTCGGGGTCTTCCATGAAGGTGTACTCGACGCCGATCGTGCGGCAGTACGTCTCCTTCAGGCGCGAGACGATGTCGCGCAGCGGCAGCGTGGTGGGGCCCGCCATGTCGCCGGTGAAGAACAGCGTCGCGGGATCGATCTCGTCGAGGCCAAACGCGGCCAGGCTGAGCTCGGTGGGCACCGGCGGGTTGCGGCTGAGCGGGTCGATGTTCGCGTACACGTGACCACGCACGCGGTAAGCGTTGACCAGCGCGGACACGCGGCCCTGCAGCTCGCTCACCAGCAGCGCATCGGCGGTGGCCGACTTGGTGGGCTCACCGCTCGACGTCAGCGGCACGTACTCCGCCGTGGCGGGGAGCACGCCGACGCTCGCGTGGCCGTTGCCGTTCGAGTGGCCGTTGCTGCCGTTCTTGGGCTTGTCGGCCGCAGCGGGTAGCGACCCGTTACGCGAGGCTTTGACCTGCGCGTCGTAGGTGACGCTCGGTCCACCGTTGCCGGCATGGGTGTTCGCGCTCCGCGACAATGCCTCGAGCGCATCGGCATTGTCGTGCGCGAGGTTCTCGAAGAACTTGCGCCAGCTAGGCTCTACCGCTGCTGGATTTCCGCAGTATCGAAGGTACTGCTCTTCGACGAAACCCTGGTTGACTCCGAAGTCGAGTTCCATAACACCAACCCGCTCTGCCGGCTTCGACACGGGTCGTTTTGACTCGCGGAGTCGGCTCCTTTCGCGGTGCGTATCGGGCTGCAGAGTACCCCAGTTGATCGTGCTGGGCCAGCGATCCGCGCGATTCACAAGACCTTCACACGCGCGCGCAATCTCGCGACAAATCACGACAAAAATGTAGGCCTTTGCGAGTCTGCCGAGATCACCCCATGGTTCGGCTCATGCACCGGCTTTTCTTTACATTTGCGGCAAGTCTCGGCTTCCTCGCGGTCGCGCTCGGCGCCTTTGGTGCGCACGGCTTGAAGTCGCGCCTGGCGTCGCTCGCAGACGGGGCCGACCGCCTCGCATGGTGGAAGACCGCGGCGGAGTACCACCTGACCCATGCACTCGCGCTCGCGCTGGCCGCGGGTTTGCTCGGCGATACGCGCCTCGGCCGGGCCGCATGCGTCGCGTTCGCGCTCGGCATCGCGCTGTTCTCGGGCAGCCTGTACACGATGACGCTGACCGGCATTCGCTGGCTCGGCGCCGTGACCCCGATCGGTGGCCTGGCGATGCTGGTGGGCTGGGCGCTGCTCGGGGTCGCCGCCTTCCGCCGCGCCGGCTAGATTGCTTTGCGTGCGTAATCTCCCCGAGCTCGAGCAGCACCGCGGGCGCATCTGGCGGCTCTGCTACCGGATGACGGGCGTGGCGGCGGACGCCGACGAGCTGGTGCAGGAGACGTTCATCAAGGCGCTGGAGTCGACGCCGCCGCGCGAGCTGCTGCCGTGGCTGGTGACGGTGGCGAGCAACAAGAGCCGCGATCTACTTCGCAAGCGTAAGAACGCCAGCTACGTGGGCTCGTGGCTGCCCGCGCCGGTCGAGGAGACGGAAGCGGACGAGGTCACGCCCGACGCGCGCTACGGCCAGGCCGAGAGCATGTCGTACGCGTTCCTGATCGCGCTGGAGGCGCTGTCCCCCACGCAGCGTGCATGCGTGATCCTGCGCGATGTGATGGGCTACTCGGTGCTCGAGACGGCCGAAGCGCTGACGATCAGCGAGGCGAACGTGAAGACGTCGCACCACCGCGCGCGCGAGGCGCTGGAGCAGTACGAAGCGGGCAAGGCCAAGCGCCAGGTCTCGCTGGTCGACGCGCAGCAGGCGATGATGCGCTTCATGACGCTGGTCGGCAGCGGCGAGATCGACCGCGTGGCGTCGTTGCTCGCGGAAGAGGTGCGCGCGGTGAACGACGGCGCCGGCGAGTTCCTGGCCGCGCTCAACCCGGTGATCTCGCGCGAGCACGTGGTGCGCTTCCTACGCGGCGTCAACCACGGCGTCGAGATCGTGAGCGCGCGCGCGTTGGTATGCGGCGGAATGCCCGCACTGTTGGCGGTCACGAACCCGCCCAAGGCGCGCGCCCCGCGCCGCAGCCTTAACCTGTTCGACGTCAACGCCGCCGGCGAGATCGTCACGATCTACGCAGTCGTGGCAACCCGCAAGCTGACGGCGTTCACGTTCTGACCCGTTGACGTTGTCGTGAGCGGCGACGGCGACGATCCCTCGAGGAATCGTCGCCGTCTTGCTGTCATCAGCCGCGTTGAGGTTGTGCCGAGCGATCGTTCACGTCGCCGCTCGCGTCAACGTCAACGTTGAGAGAGAGCTACTGGCCGCCCTGGGCTTGCTGGGCCTGAATCTGGCGCTGGATCTGCTGCATCATCTCGGGGCTGATCTGGCCGCCGCCGGGCCCGCCCATGCCGTGCGGCATCATGCCGGGAGGCATGCCGCCCTGCGCGCCCGCGGGAGGCGGCGGAGGCGGCGGCTGCTTCTCGAAGAACTTGGCGTCGGGTTGCAGACGCTCCGCGGAGAACTTCGCGACCTGGTAGACCACGTCGCCCTGCGAGGTCTTGACGTAGTAGTCGTCGCCCTTGGCGGTCGGCTTGCCGACCAGGATCTCGACTGTGCTGCCGTCTTTCTTGGTCAGCATGACCTTGCTCTGCGGACTGGCGAGCCCGGTGTCGTCGGACGCCGCGGCGAAGTCCTGCGCGCGCAGGTTGCTGGCGGTGCTCGCGAACGCCTGCGCCTGCGCGTGATCGAACTTCTCGATCTTCTTCTCGCCCGGTGCCTGCGCCCACGCTTCGCCCTGCTTCACGAACTTGAAGCTGCCCTTCGGCGAGCTCACCGAGAAGCTGGTGAGCTCCGCGGTGTCGAGCTCGGTCACCTCGCGCTTGCGGAACTCCTTGGCCTCCTTGTCGAACACGTAGCGGAAGGAGCCCTTCGCGATCAGCACCTCATCGCTGCCCTCGGGGCGCAGCATCGTGCCGCCGCTCTTGGCCTGGCCGATGTAGAGGTCGAGCAGCTTCTGCTCGCCGCCCTTCGCGATCACGTGCAGGCCGTGCTCCGCGTCCACCTCGAGCCGTGTGTGGTTTTCCTTCTTGGTCGCCGCCACGCCGGTGATCTTGAGCTCGGCCAGGCGGTCGAGCGCGGAGTCCACCGCCGACTGCGCGGCCTCGGCGTCGACCGGCGCGCTGAGGCGCCACTGGTCGCCCTGCTTCTTGAGCGTGATCACGTCCTGCTTGGGGCGCGCGATCGAGAGCTCGGTGATCTCGTCTTTCTTGGGAGCGGTCAGCGTCGCCTTGGGAGCCTCGACGGTGGTCTTGGCTTCACGCGAGCGCAGGGTCGTGGTCACGGCCACGCCGAGGCCAACCAACACGGCCAGGGCGATGAAGATGCGGCTGCTGTTCACGTTCGAGCCTCTTTCACAGGACGATCTTGGAGCGCTTCTGCTTGCGGACCTGCCAGCGGATCACGCCGAACAGCAGCAAGAGCAGCGGCATCAGGGTGATGTTGAGCAGCTTCACGCGCGCCTTCTTGGCGTCCCAGTCCTGCAGCGCGTCTTTGCGCTTCTCGAGCGCTGCCTCGGTGCCGCCCTGGTCGCCGGCCTTGGCGGCCGTGGTCGCCTCGGCTTCGGCTTCCTTCACGGTCGCCGGTACCTCGATCAGGGGCTCGTCCACGCTCTTGGCGCGCACCGCGATCAGCGCGTCTTCCTGCGACAGCCAGTCGACCGCGTTCAGGCCGAAGGCCACCGAGGGGTTCATCTCGGCCTGGCCACCCTGCGGCGCCGGCAGGAACTCGTCGCGGATGAAGCCGCTCGCGCCCGCGATGAACACGTGCACCGGCTTGGTCGCCACCGCCGGTCCACGCGGGCCCTGCGGCGCGGCGCCTTCTGCGCTCGACAGGGCTTCGGCGCGGAACGCCGACGGCAGCTTGCCCTCCAGCGCGATCGCGACCGGGAACGGCCCACGGTCGCCGCTGCGCGACCAGCTGCGCGGATCGCGCGGCTTGAGGTCGATGCTCTCGCCCTTGAGCGTCCACGAGTCCTTGCTGGAGCGCGCGATCACGGTGAGCTTGACGTCCTTCGCGTCCTTCAGCTCACCCGTCTCTTGCAGTGGAGCGATGAACGGCATGAACACCTGCTGCAGCCGGTAGGCCACCGGGTGCTCCGCCTGCTGCTCGTCGAAGTCGATCACCGGCACCGGCGGGAACGCCACCGGGATCGAGATCCCGAACGGCGTGCGGAACGGCGCCTGGCCGCAGCGCGCGTCGGCGACGATCTCGTCGCGCACCTTCACGCCCCACTTCTCCAGCAGGCGGTTGATGCCCGTGTTCACGGGCGATGCGGTGAGCTCGGCCTCGGCCTGCTTCACCTTCATCGCACCGCCGAACACACCGAGGTTCCCGCCGTTCATCACGAAGGCGTCGATGTTGCGCAGCTCGTCGTCGCTGAGCGGGTTCTCGGGCGCGACCACCAACAGGGCGCGCAGCTTCGCATCGATCGGCTGCGCCGCGCTGACCTCGACGATGTCGTAGGTGGGCAGGAAGCCCTTGAACGTGGCCAGGCCCTGCGCGAGCGTGGGACCTTCGTGGCCGCTGAGCACGCCGATCTTGGTCTTCTCGCCCGCGAGCAGCCGGATCATCTCGGTGATGTCGTACTCCAGGCCCTCAGTGCCCTGGATCGCGCCCAGCGCCTTGGTCTCGCCGAGGTAGCTGAACGTGATGCCGCGGTAGCCCTCGACCACCGAGACCGCGTCGTTCTCGATCTTCTGGTGCGCGACCTTCTGCACGCCGGCGGACTCCGCCTCCTGGCGCGTGTCGTCGTCTTCGGGGTTGATGAAGCGGATCTTCAGCTTGCCCTTGGAGGCGGCCTGGTACTCATCGAGGATGTCGCGCACGTAGCGCTCCGTCGCGTTGAACGGCGGCGGCAGATCCTTGGTGAAGTAGGCCGTGATCTCGAGCTGATCGTCGAGCTGCTGCACCGCGCGCTTGCTGCCGTCGGACAGCGAAAACAGCTTGTTCTTGGTCACGTCGGCGCGGCCGAAGAAGAAGATGCCGAGCACGTTGAGCAGCACCAGGATGACTGCGCTCACGCCCAGGAACAGCAACGACTCGGTGGCCCGCTTGGTTCGCTTGTTCATCGCCATGACGATCTCACTTCCAGAGCCGGCTCTCGAGCGACCGGAATGCGAGCCCGAGGCTCAGCATGATCACCGAGATGAAGAAGAGCACATCGCGGGTGTCGATCACGCCGCGCTCGAGGGAGTCCGAGTGGTAGCCGAACGACAGCCACTCGAAGATCGACGCCAGCCCCTCGGGCAGGAAGAACAACAGGTGGCGGATCACGGAGAACACGGTGCAGATCGCGAGCGCGACGATCAGCGCCACCAGCTGGTTGTTGGTCCAGCTGGAGGCGAGCACGCCGATCGCGAGGAACGAGCCGCCCGCGAGGAACAAGCCGAGGTAGCCCGACCACACGGGGCCCCAGTCGAGTGGGCCGAGGTCCGCGACCGAGATCGCCTGCGGCAAGGTCAGCGCCAGCAACACGGCGTACATGCCGAGCGCGCCGAGGTACTTGCCGATCACCACCTCGGCGTCACGCACCGGATACGTGATCAACAGCTCGAGCGTGCCGGTGCGCTTCTCCTCCGCGAGCAGACCCATGGTCAGCGCGGGGCCCACGAACACGCTCACGATGTAGGCCCAGAAGAACAGCCGGCGCACCGACGCGCGCTGCTCCAGGAAGAAGCTGTTCCAGAACATGACCGCGATCAAGATCAGGAACAGCGAGCCGACGATGTACGCCGCCGGTCCGTTGAAGTAGCTGCGAAACTCGCGCCGCGCGATGGTCAGGGTGTTCTTCATGATCAGGCCTTACCAACGGTGAGTTGGCGGAAGATCTCTTCGAGGTTCTGACCCTCGCGCTGGAGACCGACCAGGGTGTGTCCGCCCGCGACCACCGCCTTGAAGATGGCGGGGCGCAGATCGTCGTCGTTTTGTGGCAGGATCTCGAAGCTGCGCTCGCCCTTGGCGGACTCGCCGGCGCGGACTTCGCTCACGAAGGCGACCGCCTCGAGCTGCGCCTTGGCGGCGCTCGTCTTCTCGCCCTCGTCGAGCAGGGCCAGCAAGTAGCGCGCGCGCCCGGCACGATCGCTCAGCGCCTTGGGCGTGTCGTCGGCGACGATCTTGCCGCGCGCGATGATCAGCACGCGATCGCAGGTGACCTGCACCTCGGGCAAGTTGTGCGTGGACAGGATGACCGTGCGCTCCTTGCCGATCTCCTTGATCACGTCGCGCACCTCGATCGCCTGGTTGGGATCGAGGCCGCTCATCGGCTCGTCGAGGATCAACAGCGGCGGCTCGTGCACGAGCGCCTGCGCCAGCCCGACGCGCTGCCGGTAGCCCTTGGAGAGCGCGCGGATCTCCTTGCCCACCATGTCGCCCAGGCTGGTCTGCTCGACCGCGCGCTTGATGCGCTTCTTGGCGTCGGCGCCCTTGAGCCCGCGCATCTCGGCCGCGAACTGGAGGTACTCGTAGACGAGCATCTCGGTGTAGAGCGGCGTGCTCTCCGGCAGGTATCCGATCGCCTCGCGCGCGGCGAGCGGCGAGTCGAACACGTCGTGACCATTGACGCTCGCGGTGCCCTCGGTGGGCGCCGTGAAGCAGGTCAAGATCTTCATCGTGGTGCTCTTGCCGGCACCGTTCGGGCCCAGCAGACCGACGATCTCACCGCGTTTTACCGCGAAGTTGAGCTTGTCGATCGCGACGAAGTCACCGTAGTGCTTCGTGAGGTCCTTGGCTTCGATCACGAGGTCGCTCATCGCCTGACCTGCCTCCATCCGGCTGCTGTGACTGCGTTGCGGTCGCGGACGATACTCAGCCCGCCCGGGCTGTCAACAGCTGCCCGGCGCGCGTGCAAACACGCGGTCTGAGGGCTTATTCCGCCCAAGCTGCCAGGAAAGGCAGCCGCGATCAGGCGCTTTGTGGCTGTGCGGACTCGGCTTCCTTCAGGGTGGTCGCCGGGGCCAAGTAGGTGCGGAACCCGGGCAGCAACCGCGCGCACGCGATCACACCGCCTACTCCGAGCATGCTCGAGAAGGTGATCGCGCGTTGCACGCCGATCGCGCTCGAGAGCAGGCCGAGCTGAGTGTTGCCGAGCATCGGACCGCTCAGGTAGGAAATCATCTCCAGGCCCGCGAGCCGGCCGCGCAGCTCGTCCGGGATGGTCTGGTTCCAGATCGTCTGCCGGAAGACCGCGCTCACCATGTCGGCGTAGCCGGCGATGATCAGGAACGCCATCGCGATCGGGAAGCTGCGCGCCATGCCGAAGCCGATCATCGCGACCGACCAGCCACCGGCAGCGACCAGGATCATGAAGCCGTGGCGCCGCGTCTTCAGGTAGAAGCCCGAGCTGAGCGTCGCGACCAGCGCGCCGATCGAGATGCCGGTGTGCAGCCAGCCGAGGTACGCGGTGTCGCCGAACGCCTCCGCGACCGCCGGGAACAGCAGGTTCGGCATCGAGAACGTCATCGCGATGATGTCGACCACGTAGGTGCCGATCAGATCCGGACGGCTGAGCGCGTAGCGAAAGCCTTCTTGCACGGCGCCGAGCGAGAGCTTCGCCGCGCGCTCGACCTTGGGCACGTTGCGCAGCGCGAGCACGCACACGATGCAGATGCTGAAGGTGACGAAGTCGAGGTAGAACGCGTAGTCGGCGTAGCCGTTCGCGATCAACAGGCCGGCCACCGCGGGGCCGCCGATCATGCCGACGTTGCCGCGCAGCGAGTTGAGCACACCGAGCGCGGGCAGCTCGCTCTTCTCGACCAGGCGCGGCGAGAGCGCCTCGAGCGCGGGCCGATGCATGCCGTTGAGCACCGCGATGCCGGCCGACGCCGCGAGCATCCAGACCGGATGCGGATACGCCGGCGCGAGCTGCGAGAGTGCGACGCCCATCGCGAGCGTGATCACCGCCATGCCGAGCTCGCAGGCGACGATCAAGCGCCGCCGATCGACCGCGTCCGCGAGCGCACCCCCGAACAAGCCACCGACCACCGAGGGCGCGAGGTTGATCACCCCGAGCGTACCCAGCCAGACCGTCGACTTGGTGGCCTGATACAGCACGAACGGCAGCGCCACGTTGCTCATCATCGAGCCGAAGAAGCTGACGAACTGGCCGAGGTAGAGGATGCGAAAGTCGCGACGACGGAGCGGAGACAAATCCACGGTGGCGCCACCCTAGCACTGCGCGCATACAGAGGACATGGAGCTCGGTTTGCAAGACAAGGTCGCCATCGTCACCGGTGGCAGTGAAGGCATTGGGCGGGCGACGGCAGAGCGGCTGGTGCGCGAAGGGGCGAAGGTGGTGATCGCGGCGCGGCGCGCGGAGGTGCTCGAGCATGCCGCCGAGGAGATCGGAGCACACCCCTTTGCGACCGACGTCACCTCGACGGAAGGAGTCAACGCGCTGATCGAGCACACGCTCGCGCGCTTTGGTCGGCTCGACATCGTGGTGAACAACGCGGGCACGTCGGCGGCGCACGCGTTCGAGTCGATCAGCGACGAGGTGTGGGAGGCGGATCTCGACCTCAAGCTCAAGGCGGCGGTGCGTACGATCCGCGCGGCACTGCCTGCGCTGAAGCGTCAGGGTGGACGCGTCGTGAACATCACCACGCCGAGCGGCAAGGCGCCCACCGCGCGCTCGTTGCCCACCTCGGTCAGCCGTGCGGCCGGCATCGCGCTCACCAAGGCGCTCTCGAAGGAGCTCGCCGAGTATCGCATTCTGGTCAACACGGTCTGCGTCGGTCTGATCAAGAGCGCACAGCAGGACCGCGGCGCAGCGCGCAAGGGCGTGTCGATCGAGCAGCACTATCAGGACCTCGGCCAGTCGGTCCCGCTCGGTCGCGTCGGAGAGGCCGCGGAGGTGGCGAACGTGATCGCCTTCCTGGTGTCCGATGCGGCTAGCTACGTGACCGGTACGAGCATCAACGTGGACGGGGGACTGGCGCCTACGGTTTGACCGCGCGCTTGGCCGCGGCGAGATCCGCGCGCAGCTCTTCCACGTTGCGGCGCGGTCCGTAGCCCGGCGT
>DASUME010000841.1:0-16157 GCA_036277895.1 Polyangiales bacterium | reverse complement strand
TGATGCCCACCGAGAAGCCGTTCACCTTCGTCTTGGTGAAGTTGGCTGCGATCTCGTCGAACGAGTTGACCAGGAAGTACGGCAGCAGGTTCAGCGAGCCGACGTTGAAGCTGTAGCCGACCAGGCCGTATGCGCCCCAGGTGTTGTAGTCCATCGGAAACAGCGCGACTCCGGTCAGTGGATTGATGCCTGCGATCCGGCCCGACTCGACCCACTTGCGCTGCTGGCTGATGAACTCGGCCTGCGTGATCAGCCCGCGCCAGCGCCACTGCGCGTCGACCGCGAGCGCGAGCACCTTCGACTGCGCATCGATGCGCTCCGTGTACACGATCGAGCCCGTGGTGCTGAGCGCCGACGTCATCACGGCGGTGGTGTCCTTGGCGTAGAACGCGGAGCCACCGATCTTCAACGTGCCCAAGGCGCGGTGCTCCCAGTAGAAGCGACCGCCCACGCCCTTGTTGGCGTCCAGATCGCGAACCTCCGTGACGGGTCCCATGCCGTTGGAGAGCGTGAAGTGATAGCCGATCGAGTCATTCGTGCCGGCGTCGTAGCGCCCCAGGAACTCGGCACCGGTCTGACGCTCCGGAAACAGCGCGCTACCGATCACGTACGGGCGCACGGGCGGGATGTACACCGGCGAGCCGTGGTCGACGTTCCAGATCCCATAGGGAGTCAGGTACTGCCCGAGCCGGACAGACAGGTAAGGGATGATTGTCCACTCGAGGTAGATGCGCTCGATCTCGATGCCGCCGAGCTTCACGGGCCGATCGTTGTCCGACACGTCGCGGTAGGCATTGTTGATGAATCCGCCCGTGCTCGCGTCCGGCGCTCCGTGCGGTGCGTAGTGAACGCGCACTTCGCTCATCGTGCGGACGTTGTTGCTCAGGTTCTTGGATAGATACAGGTTGAAGTTGCCGATGAAGAAGCCGCCGTGAGGCGTCACGACTTTGCGCCAGGGGTTGTCCTTGCTGACGGGCAGGAACGCAAAGTTCATGTCGGCGAAGCCGAAGATCTTCAGATCCGTATCGACCGAGGTCGAGCCGCCGCCGAAGCCGAGCTTCTCGAGCTCTTCCGCGGAGAGCGTGCCCTCGGCGCCGGCACCCATCAAGGCCGGGTCGAACGACTCCTCGGGCACGGCCAGCGCGGGCGCCTGCGTGGGGGTCGAGGGCGGTGGCTCAGGCGCGCCTTCCGGAGTGACCTCCGGCGCCTGGGCGCGGGCGATCGGCGCCGCACCGAGCAGCGCGAGCAGAGCGATCCATCGAGCCTTACTCATCGGGTCACCGGATCGGCCATCGTGCCGGGGCACTTCCCATCGATCAGCCCCGTGTCGGGCACGCAGACGTCCGCCATGCCGAAGGCGCTGAAGTCGCAGCACGCCCAGCTGCCGTGGCAGCGCGTGGTTGTCTTGCAGCCGGAGACCAGACAGCTGCCTCCGGTGCACGCACTCGCCTCGAGGCCGGCGCAGTCCGCGGCCGAGCTGCACGTCTTGCCTTGTCCGGCTGGCGGGCGGCTGCAGTACGCAGGCGAAGCGGAGGTCTCGCACGCGTATCCGCCGAGCGCGCAGTCGGCGTCGCTGGTGCACGGGCTCTTGGTGCAGTAACCCTGCGGCGCGCAGAGCGGGAAGTCGGCGCTGCAGCCCGCGCTCGAGCTACACGCCGCGCCCTGTTGCGAGGCGACACAGGCCGCGCCCGCGGCGGGCCGTGCGAAGCCGGTCTGGCACGCGCACGCGCCCTGAACGACCTCTTCGTGATCCGCGCACGGTGCGCAGCCGCTCTTGTCTGCGTTCACGGTCGCACCGGGGTCGCAGACGCAGCCGACGAAGCCCTCTTCGGACTCGTGCTGATGAGCGCCACAGCGGTTGTCGCTGTCGACGATGCAGGCGCCCAGCGTGAGCGGTGCGGCGAGCGCGACCAGCATTCGAGGGGTGCGCGCGCGCTGGCGCCTTGGTGCTGTTGTCGAACGAAGCATTCCTGGTCCTCCGAGCCGGGGCGCACGCAGACTCGAGCCACGATGACGTCAGTGCGCGGTTCCCGGATGCGACTGCGAACTTGTTAGGCAGGGTAGTGATCAGAGAGCGAACCGAGTCTGTCGGCACCAAGACGCTGACGTTCTCTCGGCAGCGCCCTCAAGAGAAGCTGGGCATCAGCGACGCGCGCGGGCGGCGCAGCTGCAGAAGAGGCGCGTTGCTGACGCGACGTTCGTCGAACACGAAGCGGAACACCGTGCCTTGCGCAGGCGCAGACTCGACTTCGATCGTGCCGCCGAGCTCGTGCACGACCTGGCGCAACGCGGCCATGCCCACGCCGCGGCCCGAGACGTCGGTCGCCACGTCACGCGTGCTGATGCCGTCCGCGAACATCGCCTCGATCAGGTCGTGCCGCGTGTCGTGCGGGAGCCCGCGTTCGCGTGCGCGGCTGCGCAGCTTCTCCCAGTCCACGCCGCGCCCGTCGTCGCGCACCGCGATCACCAACTTGCCGTCCTGGCGCCGCGTGGAGAGGCCGATCGTGCCCGCGGGTGGCTTGCCGGCGAGCGCGCGCGTCTCCGCGTCCTCGATGCCGTGATCGAGCGCGTTGCGCACCACGTGCACCATCGCGGTCCAGAACGGCGTCAGGCCCTCGCCATCGAGCCGAATGCCGTGGTCCTCGATCTCGATCTTGGGCATCTGCTTGTTCAAGCGCTCGGCCACGGCGGTGCTCTGGCGCGCCAGGCGCTCGAGGCGGCGATGCACGGGCTCCCGCTTCCAGTCGGTGAGACTCGCGACGATCTCGCGCGACACGGCGCCTGCCTGCGCGCGCGCGATCAGCGCGTCGATCTCGGCGGCGTCGAGCTGCACCAGGCTCTTGCGGTTGCCTCCCAGCAGCCAGCCCACGCGGCCGATCGTGCGCTTCCAGGCCTCGACCAGGGCCGCTCGCTGCGTCGCATCCAGCGACTTCTGGTGCTCGATCAGCTCGTTCTCGACCTGGTGCGCGAGCTCGGCGTACGAGCTCAGCCCGTACATCGCGCAGTTGCCCTTCAGCGTGTGCACGAGCCGTTGCTGCACCACCGGGTCCTGCTCGTCGCGCAGTGCGCCGACCAGGTGCGCGGCCTCGACCAGGAATTCCTCGACGCCGGTGCGATCGTTGGCGATGCGCTGGAACAGGGCGATCAGCTCGCGCTGCTCCTGCTCGGCGCGCTCGCGTGCGACGGCCGCGGTCACGTCGCTCAGGATCACCAACAGACGATCCGGCGCCTCCGGGTTGCCGATCGGACTGTAGGTCGCCTCGAACGTACGCTCGTTGGCGCTGAAGCGAGCCGGCAGCTGATAGAGCAACAGCTCGACGGGCATGATGCCATCGCGCAGCTCGCTCAACCCGAGCTCCAGCTGTTCCACGAACTTCGGCGCGAACGAGGCGAGGTAGCTCGTGAGCTTGGCGGGTGGTGCGCCGAACCAGCGATCCACGATGGCGGAGCGCTCACTGGCCATGCTCCCGTGCAGATCGATCGTGATGAAGCCCTGTGCGACGTTGTCGAGCACCAGGCGCATGCCGCGGTTGCGCTCGTCGAGCTCGCGCGTGCGCTCGTCCACCTTTTGCTCGAGGTTCTTTGCGTAGTCGGACAGCTGCGCGTCACGCAGCGCGACCGCTCCCGTGAAGAACGTGACCACGAGCGTGCCGAGCAGCAGCGCGCCCAGGCCACCGGTGAGCGTGGTGTTCGACGAACGATCGAGCAGCTCTTGGGCCTCGCGCATGCGCAGGGTGGTGACCACGACCGCGACCTTGCCCACCGGCGAGCCTTCGATCTGCGCCTCCGCCCAGCTCAGCAGGTAGCCGTCGCCGCGCACCAGTACGCCGGGCTTGCCCGCGAACAGGTTCGCGTTCGGTGGCTTGCCGTGCGTCGCGATCAGGTTGCCCTGGGTGTCGACGGCGACGATCGCCTGCACGTCCTTGGAGGTGGCGTAGACGCCGAACGCGCTCTGCACAAGCGCCTGATCGTTGATCGCGATCCCGAGGTCGGCAGCGCGTGCGAGCTCCTGCGCGCCGCGTTGCACACGCCACTCCAGGTCCGATGCTACCTGCGGCCCGAAGCGCTCGGAGAGCCGCTGCGCGAGCGAGAACATCACCCCGGTGTAGAGGGCCACGCCCACCACCAGGGCGACCAGGATCAGGTTGCGCAGCTTGGTGATCGAGAACGACGTCGCTTGTTGGTCCATGGGTCCTACCGATGCTCGGCCCTGCGTCGCTCTTCGTGATGCGCGCTCGCGAGTGGAAGCTCGAAGCGGAAGCGGCAACCCTGGCCCGGCGTCGAGACGAGCTCCCAGCGTGCGCCGTGGCGGCGACACTGCGCGTCGACGGCCGCGAGGCCAAGGCCACGGCCGACGTCGTTCGCGGCCACGGTGCTCGCGCCATGCGTGAACAACACGGACTGCAGCTGGGCCGGGGTGCCCGCAGGCAGCTCGAGGCGCTCCGCGCACGCGCGCACCGCGTTCCAGTCGATGCCCACACCATCGTCTTCGACATCGACGATCAGCACGTCGTCGCGCTCGTGCGCACGCAGGCGCAGCGTGGCAGCGTGCCCATGCTCGACCGCGTTGTGCACGACGTGCGGGAGCACCTGCCAGAACCAGTGCAGACGTGCCGGAGCCAGCACGAGCTCGGCCTCGATCTCCACGCGTGGTGCGTCTCTCCCGAGCAGCGCGGCGCGCGTGCTCGCGGCCTCGGCCAGCTGGCGCAGCTTGGGCTCCACCGCCTCGTGCGACAGGCGCTCGGCGAGTGCGCGCAGCGCAGGCGGCGTCTCCGGCGTGCGCACCGCCGCCAGCAAGCGCTGCAGTGTGTGCCGGTCGACCTCGCTCCGCTCCGGCTCGATGCCGAGCAGCGGCCGCGCGCGCTCTGCAAAGCGCTGGAACGTCTCGCTCAGCAGCGTGCGCTCGTCGGCGCCGAGCCCCGCCTGGGCCGCGCGCGTCTCCATCGTTCCGACCAGCTCAGCCAGCTCCTCCAGGCCGAACAGGCGCAAGTTCGCGCCCAGCGTGTGCAGCGCGCGGCGTTCATCAGCTTCGGCGCCGGCAGTGCCATCGCACAGCTTGCGTAGCAGCAGCTCACTCTCCTGAAAGAAGCGCGCAAAGCCGGTGCGGTCGGCTGCCACCCGCTCCAGCACGCCGAGCAGCTGACTGCGATCGTGCTCGCGCGCGCGCAGCTCCACGCTGTCCGTGATCTCGGAGATCACCACCAGCGTGCAGTCGTCCTGGTCGGTGAAGGCGTGGTAGTCGAAGCGGTAGCTGCGCTCGTCGTAGCCGTCCATCGCGCGCGGCAGCTGCGAGAGCACGAGCGGCAGCGGCAAGATGGCGTCTTCGATCCGGCGCCACCCTTCGGCAAGCTCACTCGCGAAGCTGGCCGAGGCCCGCGCCATCACCTGGGCGAACGTCTGGCCCGGCTCGGGCGCTCCGAAGAAGCGGTCGAAGGCGGCGCTGCGCTCGCCGTACGGCATGCCCGCGCGGTCGACCACGATCACAGCCTGATCCAGCGCGGCCAGCAGCTCGCGCGTGCGCCGGCGTTGCCGCTCCAGCTCGCGCTCGCGCGCCGCCAGCTTGGCGGACAGCTCGCGTCGATAACGTTCGCGCGCGAGCTCGCGTCGCTCCAGGCGTTGCACCATGGCATCGAACGCGTCGCGCAGCGGGGAGAGCTCGCTGCCGCGCATCGGAGCACAGCGCGTGGCGAGATCTCCGCGCGTCGCCACGCGCTCCATCGCGTTCCACAGCGGCTCCAGCGTGCGCGCGCGCAGTCGGCTCAGAAATCCGGTTGGGCGAGGCATCTGCCGTTCGCGATCGATGCTGTCGGCGCCCGGGACCATGGCGGGATCCTGGAACGAGCATGCTACCGAATGTTAGTGCCAGTATGCTTACGTCCCCTGGCGGGGAGCGCGTGGTACGGGCGCGTAGTATCGCCGTCGAGGTATGGCTCAGCCCGCTTCGCGCGCAGCTTCGCTGTCGCGTGAACGATCGGGGAAGCGGATCACGCAGCGCGCGCCGTCGGAGCGGTGATCGAAGCTCAGGTCCGCCTCCAGCTGACGGCTCAGGCTCGAGATCAGGAGCAAGCCGAGCGAGTCTGCGGTATCCGGATCGAGGTTGGCCGGGTAGCCCACGCCGTCGTCCTGCACGACGATCTGAAGGTCCTTGCCCACGCGCTCGAGCGCGATCTCGATCCGCCCGCCACGCCGCAGCGCCAGCGGGAAGGCGTGCTTGTAGGAGTTGGTGACCAGCTCGTTGACGATCAAGCCGATCGGAACCGCCTGATCCATGATCAGGTACAGCTCGTCCGCCTCCACGCGCAGGTCGATCGCGCGCACCCCGGCGTTGGTGGAGCTGAGGTCGCTGGCCAGGCCGTCGAGGTAGTCGCGCATGTCGATCCGGCCCAGGTTCTTGGAGGTGTAGAGGCGCTCGTGCAGCAGCGCGATCGCGTGCACGCGGCTGCGTGTCTCCTCGAACACCGAGCGCACCGGGGCGTCCTCCAGCTTGGAGGCCTGCAGGTTGATCAGGCTCACGATCACCTGCAGGTTGTTCTTCACGCGGTGGTGGACCTCCTTGAGCAGCACGTCCTTCTCGCGCAGCGACTCGCGCAGCGTGTGCTCGGCCAACAGCCGCACCTGCTCGACGCGCTCGCGCTCCGTCACGTCGCGCACCAGCGACACGGTCGCAGGCTCGCCGTCGAACAGCATCGATGCGCTGTCGCCCTCCAGCGCGATCGAGCTGCCGTCCTTGCGCCTCACGTGCGTGGCGATCGCGGGCAGCGACTCGCCCGCGCGTCGAGCCTGATCGCGCGCGCGCGCCAGCTCGTGCAGCTCACCCGGGATCAGGTCCAGGAAGCTCTCGCCGAGCAGCTCGTCGAGCTCGAAGCCGAGCATCTTCAGGTAGGAAGCATTGGCGTACACGACCTTCAGCTCGCGCGTCACCAGCACTCCGAACGGTGCGCTCTCGACCAGCGAGCGGAAGTTCTGCTCGGACGCGGACAAGGCTTCCAGCGTGCGGCGGCGCTCGGTCATGTCGACGACGGTGCCCATCAGGCCGTTCACGCGTCCGTGGTCGCCCTTCAGCGGCACCGCCGAGCCGTGTACCCAGGCGATCTGCCCGCTCTTGGTGCAGTAGCGAAAGTCGAGAGAGAACGGGGCGTCCTTGCGGATCGCGTTCGTCCACACCTCGGTCAGGCGCGCGAAGTCGTCCGGGTGCACGACCTTGTCCCAGCCGCGCTCCAGCACCTCGGGCTGGGTGTAGCCGGTGATCGCGGTCCAGGCCTCGTTCACGAACGTGCAGCGCCCGTCGAGCGTGGCCTCGAAGATGCCCACCGGCGCGTTCACCGCCAGCGCACGGTACTTTTCTTCGCTGCGCTGCAGCGCCTGCTGCGTCTGGGAGCGCGCGGCGAGCTCGCGGCTCTGCTCCACCTCACGCTCCAGCCGCGCGCGTTCGCGCTCCGCGGACAGCAGCACGCGCAGGCTGCGCATGGCCAGCGCGAACACCAAGAGCATGTTCGCCGCCAACACCATGGTCACGCCGAACTCGGTGTCGTGCAGGCCAACCCGGAACGCGGCGCGCTCCACGAGGCCGAGCAAGATTGGGATCGTGACCACGCCGAGCAGCAAGCCGCGCACGGCCTTCGCGCCCGGCGCCGGGCGCGCGAGCAAGTTGGCGACGTCTGCCGGCATGCGCGCGGAGAAGATGCCGAGGCAGGTGAGCGTGAAGAGGATCGCGCTCAACGGCACCATCGGCTGCAGGCCCGAGATGTGCTCCGAGCGTACGCCGTAGCCATGCCCCAGCAGCGCGCCGAGTCCAAAGAACGAGGCGAGCAGCGTCAGCGCGAGCGCCGGTCGATCGCGCGGGCGCGGCTGATGATCGAGCAGCAACGTCACCATGCCGAGCAGCGCCAGGTTGATCGCTGCCGTGGGCGCCATGTGGCCAGGCACTGCGCGCGCCGGCACCAACGCTTCGTCGAACGCGAACCCGAGCAAGCCCTGCGCGGCCAGCAGCTCGACCCCGAGCACGCAGCCCGCGACCAGCAGCGTGCGCCACCTGCGCTCGCGCTCGAGCAGGCGCAGCCAGAGCGCACTGCCGAGCAACACGAAGCCGAGCGCGCTGCTGGGCTTGGTGAGCATCCAGCGCTGCGAGATGGGCTCGGTGCCGAGCTGCCAGCCGGCCAGCGCGAGCGCGCCGGAGCCGACCACCAGCGCGAAGAACAGCGGCGCCAGCTTGGCCACGCGCGCGCCAGCCGGCAGGCTCGAAGCAGTGTCCGTCATGATGAGGTCCCTTGGGGAAACGGGAAGCGCAGCTCGAAGCGCGCGCCGTGACGTGAGTCGTGCGCGAGCGCGCCGGCGAGCTGCTGCGTCAACAGCTGAACCAGGTGCAGCCCGAGCGTGGCCGGCTGTTCGAGCTCGCGTGCGGAGGCCAGCCCGGGGCCGTCGTCATGCACGCACAACACGGCCTCGCCCAGCTCGCGGCGAAAGCTGACGAACAGCTTGCCGCCGCGCTCCGCAAACGCGTACTTGAAGGCGTTGCTGACCAGCTCGTTGGTGATCAAGCCGCACGGGATCGCGCGGTCGACGTCGAGCGGCACGTCGTCCAGCTCCAGCGTCACGATCACGTGGTCCGCGCTGGCGTAGCTCTCGGACAGCATCGACACCACGTGCGTCAGATAGGCGCGGGTATCCACGTGCGACAGCTCGTCGGAGCGATACAGGAACTCGTGCAGCGCGGCCATCGTCAGCACGCGGCCCTGGCTCTGGCGCAGCGGCTCGAGCGCGCGCTCGTCTTGCACGTGGCTGCGCTGCAGCGAGAGCAGGCTGGAGACCACCTGCAGGTTGTTCTTCACCCGGTGGTGGATCTCCTTGAGCAGCGTCTCCTTCTCGCGCAGCGAGGCCAGCATGTGCTTCTGCTCGCGGCCGTGGGCCAGCGTGAGCTCCCGCGTCATCTGCGCGGCGAGCGCCTGCGCGCGCGTGCGCAGGCTGGCGCTGACGCTGAGGGCCCAGAACAGCAGCAGGTTGATCACGATGCCGGCCACCAACACCAGGCGCGGCTCCGCGCGCGAGATCCACTTCTCGAAGTTGGGGCGCGTCCAGAAGCGCACGCGCCAGGTCCGGCCGGGCAGCTCCAGCTCACACTCGTGCGTCTGCTCGGCAGCGAGCGCCGCGCCGACACGAGTGTCGTAGAACGGCTTGCGTTCGCCCTCGTCGTAGAGCGCGAAGTCCAGGTCGTCGGGGTTGGGTCCGAGCGTGCCGCGCACGAGATCGTGTGTGCGCAGTGGGCTGTACACGAAGCCGGCGGGGGTGCGCCGCGGCTCCCACGGGCTGGTGTCCAGAGTGCGGTACACGGGCAGGTAGATCAGGAGACCCGGCTGGGTGTCGCGGGGCGTGTCTTGCACCAAGCGTACGATCGCGCTGACGGAGGCGCGCCCGGTGTGCCAGGCGCGCTCGATCGCGGCGCGGCGCGTGCGCTCCGAGAACATGTCGAAGCCGAACGCGCGCAAGTTGGGGCCGGAGAACGGCTCGATCAGCACGATCGGGGTGAGCCACGAGTGGGTGCCTGCTGGCTGCACTTCGAACGAGGGGTAACCCTCCGCGCGGATGCGCGCCTCCAGGCCGGGCACCTCGTCGCCTCGCAGCAGCAGCGCGTAGCCGATACCGAGGATGCCAGGGAAGTGCTGGCTCAGCTCCAGGTGGCGGAAGTAGTCGTGGAACTCCGAGCGAGTCACCACGTCGGAGGCGAGGAACAGCGCAACGCCGCCGCGCAGCACCGTCTCGTGCTCCTCGATCCGGCGCGCCAGGGTGGTCACGATCTGCTGGCTCCGCTGCACGAACTGGTCGCGCAGCCGCGCGTCGAGCGAGCGCGAGCTGACGCTCCAGGCCAGCCAGGTCAGCAGCCCGGAGCAGCTGAGCGCGATCCACGAAAGGTAAGGTCTTCCCGGACCGTGCACCCGTCGCAGGAGACCGCGCACCGTCACCGGCGAGCCGCCCGAGCGCGTCGTGGACAGATCCATGTCATACGAAGTCTCGCGCTCCAGGCGTGTGCTGTCGCCGCAAGCAGTCTGGCAGCTGACCGTGAAGGGCCATGCGTGGCAGGCTCGAAGACGTCGTTCATGTCCATTGTGAGTCGTCAAGCGACTGCCGCTGATGCAGCGAGCATCCTGATCGTCGAGGACCAGCGTCTGGTCGCGGCGGACCTGGCGATGCAGCTGCGCGGGTTTGGCTACACGATCGCGGGCTTCGCCGTAAGCGGGCCGGAGGCGATCGCGAAGGCGCGCGAGCTGCGGCCGAGCGCAGTGTTGATGGACATCAACCTGGAAGGGCCGATGGACGGCACCGAGGCCGCGCTCCAGATCCGCAGCGAGTCGGACTGTGCGATCGTGTTCCTGACCGCGTTCTCGGACCTGGCCAGCCTGGAGCGCGCCAAGCTGGCGGAGCCGGGCGGCTACGTGGTGAAGCCGGCCTCGCCGGTGGAGCTACGCGCTGCGCTCGAGGTCGCGTTGCACAAGCAGAAGAGCGAGCGCGAGCGCGCCTCGGCGGACGCGGACGCATTCCAGGACCAGCTGGTGCACGTGCAGAGGCGAGTCGCGGAGCTGGAGCAGGCGTACGTGGAGCTCGAAGCGACCAGCAACAGCCTCACCCACGACCTGCGCAACCCGCTGCAGGTGATCGCGGGCGCGACCGAGATGATCGAACGCACGCAAGCCGGGCAGCTGACCAACGTGGGCAAGCTGTTCTTGAGTCAGGTCTCGGCGGCAGCAGACCGGATGATGAACAGCCTCAACGGTCTGCTCGAACATGCGCGTCAGAACGCGAGCGAGCCGTGCAAGGCGGAGCTGGACCTGAGTGCCCTCGCGCGTGAGGTCTGGTCCGAGCTCGCCGAACGCAACCCGGATGCGCGGTGTGAGATCGCCGAGGGATTGACGGCACACGGCGAGCGCCTGCTGCTGCGGCGTGTGCTGGAGAACCTGCTCTCGAACGCGCTCAAGTTCACGGCCAACCGCTCCGCACCGCGGATCGAGGTCGGTGCCTCCGAAGACGAGCGGCAGTGCTGCTTCTACGTGCGCGACAACGGCGTGGGCTTCCCGAACAGCCTCGCCGAGGGCAAGCTGTTTCGCCCTTACGGTCGGCTGCACGATCCGTCCGCGTTCGCCGGCAACGGGCTCGGCCTCGCGGGTGCACGCCGGATCATCGAGCGCCATGGCGGCGCGATGTGGGCGCACGGCGTCGAGGGCCAGGGCGCGACGTTCTACTTCACCTTGCCCAGCGCCTGATACGAGCCGGTGCTGCGAAAGTGCTGCTTGTCGCGGTACATCGCGCCATCCGCACGCGCGAGCAGTGCATCGAAGCTCTCGCTCGGATCGTCGCCGAGCGCGAGGCCGATGCTCATGCGCACCGGAGGCTCGCCGATGAGCGTCAGGTTGTGCGCGGCCGCGGCCTCGCGAATGCGCGCCAACAGGTGCAGCTCACCCGGTGGCTCGAGCACGCTGACTACCACGAATTCGTCGCCGCCGAGCCGCGCCACCACGTCGACACCGCGGCAGGTGCCGCGCAGCACCTCGGCCGTGCGCCGCAGCAGTGCATCGCCCACGTCGTGACCGAACTCGTCGTTGGCGGCCTTCATGCCATCGAGGTCGATGAAGTAGACCGCCATGCGATGTCCGTCGCGCACCGTCTGCCGCAAGAGCTGACTGGCCGCGTGCAGACCACGTCGATTGTGCAGACCAGTCAGCTCGTCCACCAGCGACTGCTCTTCCAGCGCGCGTTTGGTCTGCTCGCGCTCGGTCACGTCGCGGAACGTCCATAGGCAGCCGCCGTAGGCGCCGGCCACCATCGTGGGCGCCGCGCTCAGCTCCAGGAAGCGGCCGTCGCGGCGCTCCAAAAGGTCGAGCTGGATGGTGCTCGTGTGCAGCGGAGGTTCGCGCCAGCGCAGCGTGTGGCTGGAGGCCTCGTCGAGCAGCGTGGCGATCGCGTTGAAGAAGTCGCGGCGCTCGTTCGTGCCCTCGGGCAGGCCGCTCTCGGCCAGCAGCGCGCGCAGCTGAGAGTTCATCAGCTCCACCAGGCCTGCCTCGTTCTCGATCAACACTGCGCCGTCCAGGCTCTCGATGGCCGCGGTCAGGCGCGCCGTCAGCGCGGCCAGCTTCAGGTCGCGCTCCCGCATCGCGTTCTCGGCCGCGTGCCGGTGCAGCGCGACTTCGATCACACTGGCCAGATCTGCAGCCTTGAAGGGCTTCACCACGTATCCGAGCGGCTCGACCTGTCCGGCGCGGCGCACGGTCTCGGGGTCCGAGTGCGCGGTCAGGAAGATCACGGGAACGCGCATGCGCTGGCGCAGGATGCGCGCCGCCTCCACGCCGTCCATCGTGCCCTTGGTGTGGATGTCCATCAGCACGACGTCGGGCTGGTGCTTGAGCACCATCGCCATCGCGTCCACCGCTGCCGGGAGCGGGCCCACCACCGCATACCCCAGACGGATCAGCGTGAGCTTGATGTCGGAGCCGACGATCGCATCGTCTTCCACCACCAGCACGCGCGCCTTGCTCGCGCGCGCCCGCGGCGAATCGAGCTCGCCATCTCCGCTCGCCATGCCCCCATTGTGCCCCGATGCCCGCGCGGCCGACCAGCTTCCCGTGCGTCGTGGGGATAAGGTCGCAAAATGCACCAAGTTCCGGGCCCTACCAGAAAGAAAAGGTAAGCCGTCGGTGACATGATAGGACTACCGTCGCGAGGATGATGTCTTGCTGAATCGGGACGACGAACCGCCAGCACAGAACGACCGTGACGCGGAGCTCGTGGCCTTGCGAGCGCGGGTGTCCGAGCTGGAGCTGGAGCTGAAGGTGCGCGACGAGTTCATCGTCGCCGCGGCGCACGAGCTGCGAAACCCGATCAGTCCTCTGATCCTGCACGCGCAGCGGATCGCGAGCAGCTCGGCAAAGGCCGTGGACGGCACGGTGTCCGCGAGGTGGCTCGACGACCAGATGGTGCTGTTCCAGCGCCGGCTGGGCAGGTTCCTGAGCGCGCTGCACCGCATCCTCGATATCTCGCGCCTGCACGCGGGCACGATCGACCTGGTGCCCGAGCCGGTGGACGTGAGTGAGCTGGTGCGCGAGGTGGCGGGCGGCTTCGAGCGTGAGCTGGCCGCCTCGCGCAGCGAGTTGACGCTCGACCTCGCACCCAGCCTGCCTGGGATGTTCGATCGGGTGCGCCTGGAGCAGATCGTCAGCAACCTGCTCTCGAACGCGATCCGCTACGGGAATAGTGCGCCGATCGAGATCCGCCTGCGCCCGGTCCAGGGGCACGACGACACCCCCTGCCTCGAGCTGGTCGTGGCTGACGGCGGTCTCGGCATCGACGAGAGCGAGCACGAGCGCATCTTCGAGCGCTTCCAGCGCGGTCCCAGCGCCAACCGGGCGGGCTTCGGAGTGGGCCTCTGGATCGTGCGAGAGCTGAGTGAGGCCATGGGCGGCGGCGTGCGAGTACGCAGCAGCGCTGGAGAGGGCGCCACGTTCCTCGTATGGTTGCCGACCAATCGGAGCGCTGATGACAGTTGAAGCTATGAGCCGGGTTCCCACTGGAATCTCGGGACTCGACCACATCCTCGAGGGCGGTCTGCTGCGCGGGGGCGTGTACATCATCGAAGGTCCTCCCGGGGTCGGCAAGACCACCCTGGGCAGCCACTTTTGCTTCAACCACGTCGCGGGCGGAGGGCGAGCGGTCTACATCACGCTGCTCGCCGAGTCACACACCCGGCTGCTCGGGCACCTGCGGCGCATGCGCTTCTTCGACCCCAGCGCGGTGCCGGACCGAGTCACCTACGTGAGCGCCTTCAAGGTGCTGGAGGCCGAGGGCTTGGGCAGCTTGCTCAAGCTGGTGCGGCAGACGATCGCGGCGCAGAAGGCCACCGTGCTGGTGCTGGACGGGCTGGTCTCGGCCGAAGAGGCGTCGCCCAGCGCGAACGACTTCAAGAAGTTCATCCACGAGCTACAGGTCGTGACGGCGATGATCGGCTGCACGGCGCTGCTGCTCAACAGCACCGAGCGCCCGCGCGGCTTTCGCCCGGAGCGCACCATGGTCGACGGCATCATCGAGCTCGAGGACGAGCTGGTGAAGCTGCGTGCGATCCGCCACCTGAGCGTGCGCAAGATGCGCGGCGCCGCACCGGTGCGCGGCAAGCACTTCATGACCATCACGGACGACGGCGTCTCGGTGCTGCCGCGGATCGAGACCTACGAAGTCGAGACCAACGAGGGTGTCGAGATCCCGACCGCGCGCGAGCGCGTCAACTTCGGGGTGACGGAGCTCGACGAGATGATGCTCGGCGGTGTGGCCGAGACCTCGATCACGGCCGTCGTCGGCCCATCGGGTGCAGGCAAGACCATCCTGGGCCTGCACTTCCTGCACGCGGGGCTTGAGCGCGGCGAGCGTGGGCTCTACTTCGGCTGTTTCGAGCGCCCCCACGTGCTGCTCGACAAGGCCAAGAAGCTCGGCCTCGCGCTCGACAACCCATTGATCGCGGTCGAGTGGCACCGGCCGGTCGAGGGCGTGATCGACCTGCTGGCTGACCACCTGCTGCGTTCAGTGAGGCGGCATGGCGCGCGGCGCGTGTACGTCGACGGCCTGCAGGGGTTTCATGCCGCGGCCGAGTCGCCGGAGCGGCTGCGCGAGGTCATGTCCTGCCTCACGGACGAGCTGGAGGCGATCGGCGTCACCACGGCCTACTCGGCGGAGACACCGGATCTATTCGGCGAGAACCTGCAGATCTCAATCCTGGGTATGTCTTCGCTTACGCACAACATCTTGCTGCTCAACCACATCGAGCGCGAGCGCAGCACGCGCCGCACGCTCACTGTGCTGAAAGTGCGCGATAGTCAGCACGATCTTTCCGTACGTCCATTCGCGATCACTACACGAGGGATCGTAGTGAGTGTGCCTGAAACCGAGAGTGTGCCGGCTCATGACCCGCCGGCGGCTCCGCGAGCGAAGAGGAGGAAGCTGGCCGCGAGCCCGCCGAAGAAGAAGGCGAGCAAGAAGCGTCAGCGCCGCGCATGACGAAGCGGATCCTCATAGTCGACGACGAGTTTGGCATCGCCGATATCGTCGCCGAGATCCTGACCGAGCATGGGCACGACGCGCCCATCGCCATCAACGGCAAGCTCGCGCTCGAGAGTATGCGCGCGCACCGTCCGGATCTCGTGCTGCTCGACGTGATGATGCCGGTGCTCGACGGCGTGGGCACGCTCACGGCCATGCGCGCGGACCCCGCCCTGGCCGAGGTTCCCGTGGTGATGATGACCGCGCTGCCCGAGGCGCTGCCCAAGGACAAGAGCCTGTACCAGGGCGCGCTGAGCAAGCCGTTCAGCGAAGAAGACCTCTTTGCCTGGATTGAAAAGCTGCTCTAACGCTCACGGTGTAGGCACGTACGCGGCGTTCGGGTACGAGATGCCCATCAGCGAGAGGCACATCTCGTCCAGCGTGTCTTCACCCACCTTGATGTCCTGGGGCTCGGTCTTTCCCTGCGCATCGAGCGCCTTCGCGATCGCTTTGTTGGCGCGCGTGTTGTCGTACACGCAGGTGACCCGCACGATGTCGCCGTCGTGGATCGTCGGCAGGTTCTCGTACTCCGTGTCCCAGCTGTAGCCGAGCTGCCAGTTGAAGTCCCAGCTCGGCGTGCGCTCGAGGCACTCCACGGCGTCTTCACCCGGGCGTGGTTCGGTGTTCAGCAGCTGCACCATCAGGTCGATGCCGGCGTAGTGCATGTGCGAGGCGGCGAAGTAGATCTTCAGCGCGGACAGCGGCGTCTTCCACTTCATCTGCCACTGCTCGACGTGCCTGGACGCGCCTGCGGGGATCCGGAACTCCGGCTGCGCCTCGCCGGGCTGCGCCAACAGATCCGTGATGCCGAACGAGGTCTCGCTGTGGAGCGCCTGCTTGGGATCCGCGTAGCCCTGAAAGATCGGGTTCGCGATCAAGCGCGGCACCGTGTCTGCAAACTGCAGTGAGTAGGTCGTCTTACTGTCCACTTCCGGTCCGGACGGCAGCGGATGGTAGTGCATGTCGAGCACCACCACCGAGCCAGCCTTCACCGGCTGTCCGCTGTCGGGCGGGCTGGTGACGGGCTTGCCACCGGGCGCCCACGAGCCGAGCAGCGAGTAGCGCAGGCCCGTGCTGTCGAGCGTGGG
>DASUME010000840.1:0-2151 GCA_036277895.1 Polyangiales bacterium | reverse complement strand
CCGTCATCGCGCTCGTCGTCATGGTGCCGCCGTATCTGTCGGTGCGCTACGTCGAGCGCGGCGACGACCTGCGCGCGAGCGACCCACAGGCCGCGCTCGCGGAGTACGCGCGCGCCGCGGACGTCAACCCGCTCGCGATCGACCCGTACCGCAAGCGCGGCTTCATCGCCCTCAGCCTCCATGATCCCGCGCTCGCGCGGCGCAGCTTCGCGCGCGCTCTCGAGAAGCGGGACGACTGGGTCGCCCACTTCGAGCTCGGCCTGCTCGACTCGCAGGCGGGCCGGCAGGCAGCGGCGCGCGCGCAGATCCGCCGGGCGGCCGAGCTGAACCACAACGACCCGATCGTCGACGACGCACGTGCGGCAGTGGAACGCGGAGAGCGGCTCGATCCGCTGGCCGTGAACGCGCAGGCGCTCGACCAGCCCGCGCTACGGCCGCCGCCGTAGCGCGCAGAACGACGACAAGGGCGCCGCGAGGCGCCCCTGCGATCAGCGTGCGAATGCGAAGCGCGTCAGGCGAGCGGCCGGCGACGCGTGCCCCGCCGCATGGCGAAGCCGAGCGCAACCAGACCGAAGCCCGCGAGCGCCACGATCCCGACCTCGAAGCCGGTGAACGGCAGCGAGCCACCGGGCGACGTCGAGCCACCCTCGTTCGTGGCGTTGTTCACGGACCCCGTGGACGAGCCGTTGTTCTCCACCTCGTTGCCCAGAACGCCACCGTAGGTGTCCGTCGTTGGGTTGTCCTGAGCGAGCGCCGTTCCGCCAAGGGCAAGAACGAACGAGGCTGCAAGAACAGCGAGAAGACTCACGCGCATAAACCGGCCTTTCTCCATGGTTGCGGCAGTGTATTGGGCTACGCCGACGGTTGACAAGGCCTTCGGCATATACATCCGTCGAGTTTCCGTGCCCTCCGCTAGCGTTGCCCAGTTCATGCGGTCGGCAATCATCGCGTTGTCCAAGGACTGGGACGACGATCCGACTTCGAATCACCACGTACTGCGCGAACTCGCCCGCACGCGCCGGGTTCTGTGGCTCAACTCGGTTGCCGCTCGCTCGCCGGACCTGTCCAGCACGCGCGACGTCCGCCGCGCCGCGCGCAAGCTGCGGGAGTTCGTCCGCGGCCCCGTGAACGTCGTGGACGACCTCTGGCTCTTCACCCCGCTGGTCGTCCCGTTCCCGCACCTCGCGCCCGTGCGGTGGCTGAACGCGCGGATCGTCCGCGCGACGGTGCGCGCGCTCCGCGCCCGGCTGCGCATCGGCGCGTTCCAGCTGTGGACGTTCCTCCCCAACGCGGCGCCCTACCTCGCCATGCGGGGCCAGACGCTGTCCGTGTACTACTGCGTCGACGAGCACGCGCTGTTCAGCACGCTCGACCGCGATCGCACCGCCGCCGCCGAGCGCGAGCTGCTCGAGCGGGTCGATCTCGTGTTCGCGACCAGCGAGTCGCTCGCCGAGCGCAAGCGCGCGATCAACCCCCAAACGCACGTCGCCCTGCACGGTGTCGACCACGCCCGGTTCGCGCGCGCGCTGGATCCGGCGACGGCCGTGCCCGACGACGTCGCCGGGATGCCGCATCCGCTGCTCGGGTTCTACGGCGCGCTGGCCGACTGGGTCGACGTCGACCTGGTCGCCGAGCTCGCGCGGCTGCGCCCCGACTGGAGCATCGTGCTCATCGGCGACCCGCAATCGGACACCGGGGCCGTCGCAGGCCTGCCGAACGTGCACCTCCTCGGACGCCGCCGCAACGACGAGCTGCCGGCCTACTGCAAGGCATTCGACGTCGGTCTGATCCCGTACCGCAGCTCGCCGCAGCTGCCGTTTCGCAACCCGATCAAGCTGCGCGAGTACCTGGCAGCCGGCCTGCCTGTCGTGTCGACGCCGATCCCCGACGTCCGCCGCTACGAGCCGTGGTGCTCGATCGCCGAGACGGCACCGGGCTTCGTAGAGTCGGTCGAGGCGGCAGTGCACCGTGACTCGCCCGCACTGCGCGAAGAGCGATCGCGGGCGATGATGGCTGAGACGTGGTCGGCGCGGGTCGCCGAGATCGACCGCGCGTTGACGCAAAGACAAGAGGAGGATCGGTGACGGACCCAGGTTTCCGGGCCGGCATGGTCGGCGCCGGCAACATCTGCGAGTTCCACGTCGCCGCGGT
>DASUME010000839.1:0-3060 GCA_036277895.1 Polyangiales bacterium | reverse complement strand
GAGCTGGTGCACAAGCTGAAGCTGCGCGACGAAGCGGCGTTCAGCGCCTTCGTGCTGCGCTACCAGGAGCGCGTGTTCCGCTTGCTGCTGCGCATGCTCGGCGACCGCGCCGAGGCCGAGGATCTGGCGCAGGAGGTGTTCATCAGCATCTTCAAGGCGATCGATAGCTTCCGCGGCGACTCGCAGCTCTCGACCTGGGTCTACCGCGTGGCGGCCAACCACTGCCGCAACCGCATCAAGTACCTCACGCGCAGGCGCCGTCAGCTCACCGAGGGCTACGACGAGCAGGGTGACGACCACATGGTGAACGCGGCGCACCACGGCCGCTCGGAGGCGCCCGATCAGCTGATCGAGGCGAAGCAGACCGAGAGCTTGTTGCAAGCGGGGTTGCTGTCGCTCGACGACGAACAGCGAGAGCTGATCGTGCTGCGCGAGGTCGAGCACCTGAGCTACGAAGAGATCATGGCGATCACCGGGCTGCCGGAGGGCACCGTGAAGAGCAGGCTGTTCCGCGCGCGGGCGGGCCTGCGCGAATACATCGAGCGCGCCGAGCGAGGCCGCAGACGATGACGAGTGCGGAGGCGCGCGCCAAGTTCGATGCGGCACTCGAGGGAGAGCTGCAAGAGGACGCGCAGGGCGAGTTCGACGCCGCGCTCGCCGGCGACGAGGCGCTGCGCGCGGAGTTCGAGCGCCACCGTGCGCTGTTCGGCAAGCGCTGGGAGCGCGAAGACGTGAACATCGATCTGCTGGCCGGAGTGCAGCACAAGCTGCGTGCGCGCAGCGGCGGGCGCTTCTACCGCGACCGCTTCGCCGAGCGCAGCCACCTGCGCGGCCTGAATGCGATGGTGCTGGTGTCGGCCGTGATGTTGATCGTGGTCGCGTTGTGGTTCGCGTATCAGCTGCTCTGACGGCGTACGCACAACGCGATCAGCGCGATCGTGGTCAAGGTGTGCGCGACGCCGCGCGCGTACAGCGTGAAGCGCGCATCGGGGCGCGGGTCGAGCAGCTGCACGGCGAGGAGCCCCTTCGCAGCGGCGTAGCCGAGCGCGAGCACATGCAGGACGGCGCCGAGCGCAAGCAGCCAGGCGACCCAACGTGCGGGCTGCAGGCGCGCGATGATCAGCGCGGCGACGCCATGCGCGAAGGCGAAGTTGCGCAGCTGTGCGATCGGCCCCGCGAGCACGCCCAGGTGCAGCGGGGAGCCCGGCGGCTGCAAGGCGAGCAGCTCCCACACCGTCGCCAGCGCAGCGAGCAGCCAGAGGCCGAGGCCGAGGCGGATCAGCAGGCGTGCTTCAGGGGGCATCGAGCCGCCGTTATAGCGGGGTTTCGTGCGGCGGACGATCCCGACGCGGTGCGCTATAAGCGGGGCCATGCTCGACCTGCGCTACGTCCTGGACAATCTCGACGAGGTCCGCACCGCGCTCGCGCGCCGCAGCAAGGGTGCCGTCGCGGGCCTGGCGCGCATCGAGGAGCTCGGCGAGGAGCGCAAGAAGGCGATCCGCGAGCTCGAAGCGGTGCTGCGCGAGCGCAACGCGGCCAGCGAGGCGATGGCCAAGATCGCCGACAAGAAGTCGGCCGAGTTCCAGCAGCGCCGGGAGTCGCTGCGCGCACTGGGCGACCGCGCCAAGGAGCTGGAGGCGGTCGAGAAGAAGGCGCAGGCCGAGGTGGAAGAGGCGCTGCTCGCGGTGCCGAACGTGCCCTGGCCGGAGATCCCGGACGGCAACACCGAGGCAGACAATCGCCTGGTGCGCGTGTGGGGCGAGAAGCCCTCGTTCGCGTTCACGCCGAAGGATCACGTCGACGTGGGCACGCCGCTCGGCATGTTCGAGTTCGAGCGCGCGACCAAGATCACCGGCGCGCGCTTCAACGTGCTGCGCGGCTACGGCGCGCGGCTCGAGCGCGCGCTGATGATGTTCATGCTCGACCTGCACACGGGCCAGCACGGCTACACGGAGATGTGGCCGCCGGCGCTGGTCAACAGCGACTCGCTGCGCGGCACCGGGCAGCTGCCGAAGTTCGAGAACGATCAGTTCAAGATCGCGAGCGAGGTCGGCGAGGGCGACGAGCAGCGCGTCACGTTGTACCTGTCGCCGACGGCGGAGGTGCAGCTGACCAACCTGCACCGCGACGAGATCCTGGAGCCGGGCTCGCTGCCGATCCGCTACACGGCGTACACGCAGTGCTTCCGCTCCGAGGTCGGCAGCTATGGGCGCGACACGCGCGGCATCTTCCGGCAGCGTCAGTTCGACAAGGTGGAGCTGGTGCACTTCGTGGAGCCCGAGCAGGGCCTTCAAACGTTGGAAGCGCTGACGTCGCACGCCGAGGCCGTGCTGCAGCAGCTCGGGCTGCACTACCGGGTGGTGGAGCTGTGCGCGGGCGACATGGGCGCGAACGCGCGCAAGACCTACGACATCGAGGTCTGGCTGCCGGGCCAGGACACGTTCCGCGAGATCTCCAGCTGCTCGTGGTTCAGCGACTTCCAGGCGCGGCGCGCGAAGATTCGCTACCGCAAGGCGAAGGGCGACAAGCCGCAGCTCGTGCACACCTTGAACGGCTCGGGGCTCGCGCTCGGGCGCACGTTGATCGCGGTGCTGGAGCAGTACCAACAGGCGGACGGCAGCTTGAAGGTGCCGCCGGTGCTGGTGCCCTATGTCGGTGTGGACGTCATCCGCTGAGATGGAGCAGGGGCGCTCGCTCGCTGCGCTGACCACCTTGAAGCTGGGTGGACCGGCGCAGTACTTCATCTCCGCCACGGACCGCACGCAGCTCCTGGAGGCGCTCGCGTGGGCACGTGCGGAGGGCGTGGAGACGCGCGTGCTCGGCGGGGGTAGCAACCTGCTCGTCGCCGATGAGGGCGTGTCCGGGTTGGTGCTGCAGGTGGCGACGCGCGGCATCGTGCTCGCGGTCGAGGGTGCACACGGCGTGCTGACGGTGCAGGCCGGCGAGGTCTGGGATGACGTCGTGTCGCTCGCGATCGAGCAGGGACTGGCGGGCATCGAGTGCCTGACCGGGATCCCCGGCTCGACGGGCGCGACGCCGATCCAGAACGTGGGCGCATAC
>DASUME010000838.1:0-2270 GCA_036277895.1 Polyangiales bacterium | reverse complement strand
CGTCAGGTGGAAATCCAGGTCCCAACGTCTACATCCGAAGCGCTCCGACGGGGATTGCGGGCTGCTCGAGTTGGACGCAGTCGTGGCTGCGGTGGACGGCGACTCACGAGCTGGGACATGCCATCGGCTTCGAACATCCAGGGACGGGCACGCACATCTCCGGGACCTGCACCGCGCCGAACAGCTGCCCCGGAGGTGCTACGTACACGACGATCATGGCGCCGAGTGCGCCGCTGAACCCGTCGTGCGTCAGCTCGATCACGACGTTGCAGACCGACGACCTCGCGTCGGTCGATGCGAAGTACTGACGCGCCGTCGGGCGCTCACGGATCCACGACGGCGCGGCAGTCGATGACGCCGGTGTGATCGGCTGGCTTTTCGTTTGCCGAGGCTCCGCTGCACGGGCAGGCGGGGGCAGCGAGATCACAGGAAGCAACGTGGCCGAGCTGCCGCCACCGTGCGTCGAAGTGATCGCCCACCGCGTCGCTCGCACGACCATCCCGGAGCCACACGGTCTGCTCGACGGCGCCAGTGTCCGATGCGGTCGACCACGCCATCGATCCGAAGACGACTTGCGCGTCGGCGGTGCGAGAGTCCGCGACCGCCCAGCGGCCTTGCATCCCCACGGGGGTGTCGTCGACCTTCACATGCGCGCCACCTGCACACAGCGCCTCGAGAGCAGGTCGGCTCGTGATGGCGCCGCACGCATCCACGAGCACTCGGACTTGCACGCCGCGCCGCAGTGCCTTTGCGAGCACCGCCTCGGTGGGAGGGGCCTGCAGGTGCAGCACCGCGATGTCCAGCCGCTGGCGCGCGCTCTCGATCATGGGCTGTATGGCCTCTCCTAGGCCGCTCTGTGCGGGCGAGAAGAATACCCGTACGGACTCGGCCGCGGCGTGTGTCGGGCCGCCGATCGCGGTGGGTAGCTCGGGCGCTGGCTCGCCGTCGAGCTGCCTGATCTCATTGCGGAAGAGATTCGCCAGGGATGCAGAACGTATCCACGCAGTTAGATCGTCGCGCGTCGCGCGTGATCCCGAAGGAGTTTCGATGGCTCCTTCCCCTCCCAACCAGACCGACGACTCATCAACTACCAGAAAGCGTAGATGTCCGCGCCGGCCAGCCGGTCGTATGCAGTGCAGAGCGTCGGGAGCTAATAAGCTTGCGAGGTTCGTCGCGGCCGCTCCGAACGTTCGGCACGCTTCGCGGGGTTGTTGGACGATGCCTCGCAGCGCGACGCCGCGTTCTTTCGCGCGCTCGAGCGCGGCGATCACGTCGGGCCGCAGGTCGGCACTGACCGTCGCGAAGTCGATGGAGGATGCAGCTTCCGCAATGGCCTTCAGCAGCTGCGTGGTGGCAGGGTCGCCGCTCTCCGGTCCGGTCCAGGCCACGAGAACGGCTTGGTCGAGCGCGGGCGAAGAGGCGACGGTCGAGCGCTCGGCGCGACGGGCGCAACTTCCCGCGATTGAGAGTCCCACCGCCAAGACGAGGGACCTCAAGCGCGCGGCGGTAACACTGGCGGGCACGTGCATCATCGCTAGGACAGATTCGGCGAGGGAAGGTTCGCGGTAAAACGCAGCGCGCGACGAACAACGCAGGCTTCCTCACTATCACCCATGTTGTCCCTGCCGTGACGTGCTTGCCGTGACGCCCGAGAGAGCGCCCCGCAGCCAACGGAGTGCCCACACTCTCCACGGTGACCTTCCGTTATGCTGCTGCGCCAAGGCCGCGCCGATGCGCTGCTAGGAAGGCCCACGCGACGTGAGCGACACCCAAAAATCTGCTTCCGGAAGGGGCGACTTCTTCGCCGTGGACCGGCGCTGCTTTGCTAAGGTCTGCGTGCTCGGTCTCAACGCTGCTGTGGCCTACCTGGTGCTCGCGCGCTTCAGCAGACGCGACAACGTGAATACGTCCGCCAGCGTGCACGCGATCGAGACCTACACTGGGGTTTCGCGCGGCCGTGCGGGTCAAGCGCTCCAAGCGCTGGTGGATTCCGGCTTCGTCAACGTGCTGCAAGCGGGGACCAAGCCGCGCTACGAGATCACGCCGTACGCCGAGCTCCCAGGAGCTGCTCCCCCGCCCATGACGCCCGAGGAGCGGCTGGTCTACGAGAGCATCAAAGCTGGCAACGCGAGCGTGCCGCGTGGAGCTGACCCGCTTCGGCGGACAGTCTCTCTAAGCAGCGTCTCGTCGTGACTTCAAGTTCAATCTCAACTCGAACTCGATCGGACTCATGTATCCGATCGAGGAATGCAGCCTGTGCACGTTGTAGA
>DASUME010000837.1:0-2460 GCA_036277895.1 Polyangiales bacterium | reverse complement strand
AGGTGATCCATGGCGACGCGGTGGACGCGCTGGCTCCGGCCGTGATCGGCGGCGCGCGTGCGGGATACTACGTACGCGATCTATCCTTGCGCTCGTACGCGCTCGGGGTGGAGCTGTTTCCCGGCGCGGCGCAGTGGCTGTTCGGCACGCCGGCGAGCGAGCTCGCAGAGGCGCACACGGCGCTCGGGGACGTGTGGACGCCGAACGAGGTGGAGCGCATCCGCGATCAACTCGCGAGCCAACCCACGCCCGAGGCGCAGCTCGATCACCTGGAGCGCATCCTGCTCGCTCGCTTGCCGCGTGTGCGCGCCTTGCACCCCGCGATCGCCTGCGCCTTGCGCGAGCTCGGTCTGCACGACGTGGGGACGGTGGTGCACGACAGCGGCTACAGCCACCGCGGCTTCAACAACCTGTTCAGCGCCTCCGTGGGCCTGACCCCGAAGCGGTTCGTGCGCGTGAAGCGCTTTGCGTATGCGCTGGAGCGTGTGCACGGCGCGGACGAAGAGTCTCTCGCCAGCTTGGCGGCCGCCTGCGGCTACAGCGATCAAGCTCACTTCACGCGCGACTTTCGTGAGTTCTCGGGCCTGACGCCGGCCCGCTACCGCGCCGTGAGCCCCAAGTTCGCGCATCACGTGCCAGTTCAAATCCATTCAAGACCCGTGCGCGCCGGCCACGCAGACTGAGCGGCGGAGGAACAACCATGACGATTCACGAAGTGTTCATCTATCTGCGCGTCAAGGATGCGTCGGCGGCGATCCGCTTCTACGAGCGTGCGTTCGGAGCGCGCGAGAAATTCCGGCTGGTCGAGCCCGGAAACGGCCGCGTGGGGCACGCGGAGCTGGAGATCGGCGGCACCACGGTGATGGTCAGCGAGGAGTACCCCGAGATGGACATCGTCGGGCCGCAGAGCCTCGGCGGCTGCTCCGCCTCGATCCACCTGCACGTCGACGACGCGGATGCGCTGACGAAGCAGGCGGTGGAGGCGGGCGCCACGGTGAAGCGCGCCCTGTCCGATCAATTCTACGGCGAGCGCTCGGGCACCATCGTGGACCCGTTCGGTCACGAGTGGATGCTCGGCCACAGCATCGAGAAGGTGGAGCCCGAGGAGATGCAGCGGCGCTGGGATCAGATGGCGCAGTGACTTGCTGCTTCGCGGCGCACTGTCTACAAGGATGGAATGGCCGTACGCGAGATTCTGAAGATGGGCGACCCGCGGCTGCTCAAGGTCGCCGCGCAGGTGGAGCAGTTCGGCACGCCTGCGCTACGCGCGCTGATCGCGGACATGTTCGAGACCATGGCCGAGGCGCACGGCGTGGGCCTGGCGGCGCCGCAGATCGGCGTCGACCTCTCGCTCGTGATCTTCGGCTTCGAGCACAGCGACCGCTACCCCGAGGCGCCCGCGGTGCCGCGCACGATCTTGCTCAACCCGGTGATTGAGCCGCTCGACGCGGTCGAGGAGGACGGCTGGGAGGGCTGCCTCTCGGTGCCGGGTATGCGCGGCGTGGTGCCGCGCTGGCAGCGCATCCGCTACCGCGGCTCCGACCCGGACGGGGCGCCGATCGACCGCGTCGCGGAGGGCTTCCACGCGCGCGTGGTGCAGCACGAGTGCGACCACCTGATCGGCAAGCTCTACCCGATGCGCATCCGCGACTTCTCGCGCTTCGGCTTCACCGAGGTGTTGTTTCCGGACCAGGACCCGAACGCGGACGATTGAGCGCGTGGCGCAGTAAGCCCTCTGCCGCGTACAGCGCGAGCGCGGTCCAGATGATCACGAACCCGATCGCACGCGCGCCGGTGAACGGCTCGCCGAACACCAGCACGCCGGTGGCGAACTGCAGCGACGGCGCCAGGTACTGGATCAAGCCCACCGTTGCGAGCGGGATCAGGCGCGCGCCGTGCGCGAACAAGGCCAGCGGCACCGCGGTGACGAAGCCGCCGAGCGCCAGCCAGCTGGTGGTGAAGGTGTCGCGCGCGACGTGGTTCCAGAGCAGGTAGCCGAGCGCGAAGGGCGCGATCAGCGTGGTCTCGGCCGCGAGACCGACCACCGCCTCGACGGCGATCTGCTTGCGGATCAGGCCGTAGGCCGCGAAGCTGGTCGCGAGGATGAGCGCGATCCAGGGCACCTCATCCGCGCGGAGCGCCAGCCACAGCACGCCGGGGGCCGCGAGCGCGACCGCGACCCACTGCAGCGGACGCAGCCGCTCGCGCAGCACGAGCACGCCCAGGGCCACCGTCACGATGGGGTTGAGGAAGTAGCCGAGCGCAGCCTCGGTGGTGCGGCCGCTGAGGACGGCCGCGACGTAGACGACCCAGTTCGCCGCGATGAGCAGGGCTGCGATCGTGACGCCCACGGCAAGCCGGGGCCGGGCCACCAGCTGGCGCGACCAGGCGAGGTCGCGGCGCACGAGGAGGACCCCCGCGCAGAGCACCAGGGTCCACACGATGCGGTGAGCGAGGATC
>DASUME010000836.1:0-2948 GCA_036277895.1 Polyangiales bacterium | reverse complement strand
ATCGCTCCGCGCTCACGTGTTGGTGATGATGCTCGTGATGATGTAGTCGATCGCGAGGATCGAGACCGCGCTCTGCACCACCGCGCTGGTGGTCGCCTGCCCCACTCCGGCGGCTCCACCCTTTGCGTAGAAGCCCTGGCGGCATGCGATCAGAGATACCGCGAGTCCGAACGCACCGGCCTTGATCATGCCCTGCATCAGGTCGCCGGCGTCGACGAACCAGCGCACCTTGTCGACGAAGATGCCGTGGTCGAGGCCGAGCAGCTGCACACACACCAGCCATGCCCCGAGGATGCCCACCATGTTGAAGATCATGGTCAGCACCGGCAGCATCACGAAGCCCGCGAACACGCGCGGCACGACCAGGAACTGGATCGGGTTGACCGCCATCGTGGTCAGCGCGTCGACCTGATCGCTGACCCGCATCGAGCCGAGCTCGGTGCTCATCGCGCTGCCCGCACGCGAGGACACCATCAGCGCGGTGAACACCGGCGACAGCTCACGCGTGAGTGCCATGCCCACCACGGCGCCGGTCTGGTTCTCCGCCCCGAAGTCGCGGAAGCCGTCCACCAGCTGGATGCCGAAGACCATGCCGATGAACAGGCCGGTCAGCCCGACGATGAACAGCGACTGCACCCCGACGAACTCCATGGCGTCGAAGAACAGCCGAATGCGATACGGCGGCCGGATGCCCCAGAACAGCGTCTCGCCGAGCAGCTTGGTCGTCGACCCGACCTCGGCCAGCAGGGTGACCACGGGCTGCACCAGCGTCCAGCCCGCCTTCTTGGCCAGCCGCAAGACCACGTTCTCGGGAGGAGCTTGCTCGGCTTCGGCCTGACTCACGTCCCATCCCTACCACGCCGCGCCGCTGGCCCCCAATCCGCCGCAACGCTAAGGTCGGCGCCATGCGTGTTCAGGTCAACGGCGAGCCGCGGGACGTGGCCGTGGGCAGCACCGTGACGGCCCTGTTGGCGAGCCTCGGGCTCGAGGGCCGGCCGGTCGCGGTCGAGCGCAACACCGAGATCGTGCCGCGCGCCCAACACGCGGCGACCGTGCTCGCCGAGGGCGACCAGCTCGAAGTGGTCCAGTTCGTCGGCGGAGGTTGAGCCATGGAAGACGTCCTCAAGATCGGAACGCACACCTTTCGCTCACGCCTGTTCGTGGGCACCGGCAAGTACAAGGACGTGGCCGAGACCCGCGCAGCCCTGGACGAATCCGGGGCCGAGGTGGTCACCGTCGCCGTGCGGCGTGTGGACTTCAACAAGCCGGACGACCAGGCCCTGCTGGCCTACATGCGTGAAAAGAAGTTCACGCTGCTGCCCAACACGGCCGGCTGCTACACGGCCGAGGACGCCATCCGCACCTGCCGGCTCGCGCGCGAGGCCGGCATGACCGAGTTCGTGAAGCTGGAGGTGCTCGGCGACCCCAAGACGCTGTTCCCGGACGTCGAGCAGACGCTGGTGGCCGCCAAGGTGCTCGTCAAAGAAGGCTTCACGGTCCTGCCGTATTGCAACGACGACCCGATCGCTTGCAAGAAGCTCGAGGACATCGGCTGCGCTGCGGTCATGCCGCTGGCCGCTCCGATCGGCTCCGGGCTCGGGATTCGCAATCCATACAACATCGAGATCATCCTGCGCCAAGCCAACGTGCCGGTGATCGTCGACGCCGGCGTGGGCACGGCGTCCGATGCGGCCGTCGCGATGGAGCTCGGCTGTCAGGGCGTGCTCATGAATACGGCCATTGCCGGCGCCAGGAATCCTGTTTATATGGCGCGTGCGATGAGGCTCGCGGTAGAAGCGGGTCGCCTTGCGTTTCTTGCGGGACGTATCCCCAAGAAGCTTTACGCGACCGCCTCGAGCCCACTCGAGGGAGTCATTGGATCCGAGCGCTGACCCGCTCGGGCGCTCGGAGCGTTCATGAAAGCGGCTTTGCTCGCGCTCAGCATCACGCTGTCGGCGCCCTACCAGTGCGGCACGGAACCGAACGAGCGACCGCGTGAAGACAGTGCGCCCAAGGCGCTCTGGATGCTGTCCGAGAAGTTCCAGCAAGAGGGCAACTCGGCCGCGCGTGAGACCACGTTGCACCAGATCGTCGAGGTCTACCCGAGCTCGCGCTACGCCGAGCGCGCGCGCCACGAGCTGGGCATGCCCTCGCGCAAGAGCGGCGACGACGAAGAGAAGCCGTCGTCCTCGGGGGATGAAGAGAACCCCGAGCAGGGAGACGACTGAGCTTTGCGCGCGCGCGTCGGCTTCGATCTGTTGATCGTCACCGACGGACAGCCACGCCTGCGCGAGCGCATCGATCTCGCGTTGTCGCGCGCCACGCCCGGGCGCGTGGCGGTGCTGATGCGCGAGCGCGAGCTGCCCACGCGTGAGCTGGTGGCGCTCGGCCGCGCGCTGCGTGCGAGCACCGACGAGCGCGGCGCGCTGCTGCTGGTCAGCGACCGCATCGACATCGCCCAGGCGATCGACGCCGACGGCGTGCAGCTGCCCGAGCTCGGCTTCGCGCCCGAGCTGGCGCGTGCGCTGCTCGGCAGGCACGCGCTGATCGGCCTCTCGCGCCACGACACCCCCAGCTTGCTCGAAGCGGCGGCGCGCGGCGCGGACTACGCGACACTGTCGCCGGTGCGCGCGGTCGAAGGCAAGGCACCCCCACTTGGCATCGATGGCTTCGCCCGCGGCATCGCCGGCGCCTCGGTACCCGTGTACGCGCTCGGCTGCGTACGCGCCGAAGATGTCGGGCCTTTGCTCGCGCGCGGCGCACGCGGAGTGGCCGTGATGCGCGCCGTGTTGGCGGCCGATGATCCCGGTCTCGCGGCGCGCCGTCTGCTCGACGCACTCGCGCGTGCCTGACGCCCCGATTTATTCCCGCGGCGGGCCTGGATCCACAGAGGTGACACGCGGGTCGCCGAGTCCTGGCCGCTTCGCGCTGGCCGGGCTACTGTTGCC